>NZ_CVTK01000033.1:0-15492 GCF_900004785.1 Pseudomonas sp. 28 E 9
ACCGCCGAGTTCCCTTGGGCCTGTGCAACTACAGCACCCAATACCACGTGGGCCATGATTCGGGCGGTATCGTTGTCCTGCGCTGACTGCTTGATGATGTTCGCCAGATAGGGCGCCGACGCGCCTGCGAGGGCGGAGCCGATGTCCCCGCCTGCCAGTCCTTGCAAAGCTGCCGTCACCGCTTGAGCGGCACGTTGATAATCGCCCCCCGTTTCGTACGGCTGCATCACCGTACGGGTCACCTGTGCGGCGATCTCTTTATCCGTCGGCTGGGTATTGCCCTCACGGATAAGTTTGTCTCGCGCAGCCGCTATCGCTTCGGGATCTTTTTGAGCATTGGCCGCGTTAATGGCACCTTGAGTGCGTGTGATATCCGCCGCTTGAGTGCCAATATCCGCAATCAACTGCACCTGCCGCAGCCGTTTCTGCTCTTTCTCCTTATCGAAGATGGGGCTGATGGCGCCGTTGGCGTGTTCAACATCGTGGCTCAGCGTTGCCACGTCCTGCTGCTGTTTGGCAGGGTCGCGGATGTTGAGGGTGCCGTTGGAAATGGCCGAGGACGTGGTGCCGCTGTCGCTGTCGCCGTGGTTGAATCCGACCAAGCTGCCGGTGGGCATATTGCTGATGAACGCGTTGGTGCCATCGCTGCCACTGCTGACGCTGGCGCTCTGCAACTGGCTTGTGTAGTCAGCCTTGTTCTTTAAAACGCTCCAGCCCAGCGTACCGGTGTTCAGGCGGTTTTTGTCCGGCGTAGCCGTGCTGGCGATCACGCTGCCATCGAGTTGGGTATGGTTGCCCACGTCAATCTGGTAGCCGCCCTTGCCGCCGAACAGGCCGGTTTGCTCCTGCACACTCTGGTATTTGGAGTCGATCTTGCTTTTGCTGATGCTCAGGTTTGCGCTGGCGCCGCTGCCGATGATGGCGAAACTGACGCCTCCACTGACATCCGTTTGCTTGGACTTGTAGTTATCGGTGTCCTGCAGGCTTTGCAGCGTGAGGTCGCGACCCACGGTGGCGGTGATTTTGTCTGCGCTGACTTGCGCGCCTTTGAGGGCAGTGTCTCGTCCACTGATCAGGCTGACCTGTTTGCCGGCGTCCAACAAAATAGGGGGCTGAGCACTATTCTTCTACAAAAAATAAATCATATTTTTAAAGAGCAACTTTGCTGGACTCTAAAAAACGCAACAACGTGGTCTGACCCCTATTCCCTTTCGAGGACGGGAATACGCTGCGCGGGATCGGTGATGTCATACACATGCTGCTCACAGCCCGCGCCGACGATCACGAACTCCACCAGATAAATCTTCTGCTTCTGCGGCTTGAACGCCGAGCTCATAGGGCCGCAGGCGTAGACAATTTTTTCGGCGTAGCGGTAGTAGTTCGAGTCATACACCCGCGACTCGCCCAATACCTCGATTGTCTGCCCCGGATCAGCCAACACTTCCAACTGCGGGAAGCGCTTGACCACCGCGCTGTTGGCAACCTCACTCATCTTGGCGATCCAGCCGAACACCTTGCCCCGGCCCGAATCTACCACCGTGCCGAGGATCTCCGGCCGCTGATCGGAATCACCGCCACGGCGCACGGAAAACTGCACAGGGTAGGTAAAACCGGTGGCCCGCATGATCACCTTGGCTTGCTCGGCATCGGCCACGACCTTGTTCTGCTGCAACTGCACGCCGTCTTTGAGCAGGCTGGCCGACGAGTCGCGAACATTGGAGTGACAGCCCGCGAGGATCAGGGCCGAGAGGATAAAGGCAACTTTTTTCATAAGGGTTTTCCGTGTAGATACATGGGCCATGCAAGGGTCAAAAACTCAAAAAAAATACGACACCGTATAAGAACAGGGCGAAGCCGGCCAACGCCCCTCGCCACTCCGGGTCGGCATCCTTACTCATGCCGCCCGGCGCGATGGCCACCCTGGCGCCTCGCGCATAGCTGTAGACCGCCTGGCCAAACCACAACTGCACCAACACCATGAGGAAAAAGCGCTTCCAGCTACCGTCAAATCGTAGAAAGCCATTGAGTAGCGCAGCCAGGAGTAAGACCAGGCCAATGCCGTGCTGATATTTGTATAAGTTCGCGATCATGCTACCCACCCTTGACTGTACCTTTGAGGCCTTCAACCAACTTTTCCCACACCCCCGCAGTACCCAAGGCATTGGAAAGTCGCGAAGCCGTTTCCGGCGTAACGCCCTTGGTCACTGCAAACTTTTCAAAGCCCATGCTGAGTGCGTTACCTGTGGCCGCTTCCGGAAGTTCTTCTTTCAAGTAGCCAGACAGGAAAGAGGCCGCCATCGAGGTGTTCGACAGCCCAGCACTTACGCCGCCCGTTGTCACCGCCGCGCCCGCCCCCAGGACAAACCCGACGTCGCTGACCATTTTCGCGTCGGCGGCCTTGATCCACTTCAGCGTATTGGCGTCAGCCAGGTCGATGTTGGCGCCGACCGCGATACATTCAGCACTGCCACATGACATGAAGCGCGGGGTGTACAACACGCCCTCGATCGTGACCGGTACCTTGTATCCGCCCCTGTCGTCCAACGGATAGCCGGTCAAGCGGTCGCGTTTACCCGTCCCACCGTCCGGGTACGCGTATGCCCCTCCTGTCAGCACGCGGGAAAAACCACTTTCTGCCTCCATCGTCCATGCATAAGACTGAGTGTTTTCCTTGATGTAGGCGATAACCTGCTGGTCCGCCTTCTCATGCTTGCATATCTATTTAATCAGATGTTTGATTGAGTCAAACAATTCGGGCCGCCCTATATCACCATAGGCTTTCTGCAACCCTGAGCTTATTTGACCAGAAGTATACGTAGCCGGCTTACCGCCTACCATGGGAGGCAAATACTAACTGATAGCTTTATGCATAGCATCAGGACTCAACTTTCCGTATGAGAGTACTGGGTAATTAGAGCCGCTGGGTGATCCAGCATGTCATTTTTCGTATATTCCAGCATCTTCCCCAAATATTGAGGCCCGATGTGATGCACCTGGAATCCTTTGTTTAATCCCTGAAGTTCTTGATAAGTAGGACTAATCACGTCAGGTACACTCTGGCCTGTTGCTTTTGCACAAAAATAGGGCTCAGCCTACCATTAATGTAAACGTGGTCTGACCCCGATTTTTTGCTGCTGAGCAGAGCACAACTACCTTTTTTCCCTTTTCAGTGTATGTACGTCACTTAAACTTCCTTACCAAAGCCCAAGACAAATCCTAATAAATAAATAACAAAACACACGAACGCCAGTGCAGCCCGCCCTACTGGATTTGCATCTTTACCTAAACCACCTGGACCAATAGAGACCCAGCCACCTCTCAGGTAGGCAAATACAGCTTGCCCAAACCATAACTGAAGCATCAGCGCGCTAAAAAATGGCCTTGCATCGCCCCAAAATCGAAAAAAGCAATTGAGTAATGCGGCAATCAGCAGCAATAATCCCAATAAATACCTGTATTTGTAGAAAGTCGACTTCATGCTAATTCCCCTTGAAAACATCAATAGCTTTTTCCGCCAATTCGTCCCAGACTTTAGCAACACCCAGTGCATTGGACACTCTCGCTGCTTCACTTGCAGGAATACCTCTGCTAACAGCGAAACGCTCGAAACCAGCGCTTAAGCCATAACTGGTTAATGCTTCCGGGGTTTTGTCGGTCATATAGCTAGACACAAGGGATGCTATTGTTGATCCGTTCGACAGCACAGCTGCTGCCCCCCCTGTAGTAAATACGGCTACGCCACCCATAGCGGTTCCAACATCAGAAACCATCTTGGCATTGCCTGCTTTAATCCATTTCAATGTATTGGGATCGGTGAGATCAATATTAGCGCCCGATGCAATACATTCAGCGCTGCCGCAGGACATATATCTGGGCGTATAAACCACCCCCTCAATTATCACAGGGACCCTGTACCCACCCTTGTCATCTAATGCATACCCCGTCAAGCGATCGCGTTTACCCGTCCCGCCCTGTGGGTATGCGGATGCACCAGCCGTCAGGATACGTGAGAAACCGCTTTCCGCCTCCATCGTCCACGCATAAGCGCCTGTATTTTCCTTGATGTAGGCGATGATTTTGTGGTCACCACCTTCGGGTAACTGAACAAACGTTTTGCCGTCGCCCAAGGGCATCCAATTTCCGCCAGAATCATAGATGCCGTCTTTTGTAGCCACTATGTCGATACCAGGTGTTATGTCTGTCCCTTTGACGAAAGACAGCCGCAACTGCGCTTCAATCTGCTCTGCGGTGTATTTACCATTACTTTTCATAGCCAGCGTTTTTGCGAGCTCTTTCTCTTCCGGGTGCAGTTGCCTGTTGAACTTATCCACCGCCAACGCCGTGCCCCCAGCAACCAAACTACCTTTCACACCATCACGTGCTCCCACGGCGGTTCCGACACCTGCGGCGATCAACGAGGCAATCGCTTTTTGATCAGCTGACGACATATCGCTATTGGCCAGCGCTTTAGCAATAGAGGGCATTAACACCGCAGAGGCGCCAGCGCCCAGCGCGCCACTTTCTACACTACCGCTGGACAAGCCGATTGCCGCACCGGCCAGCGCGTGCAGAAGAACTCGGGCAGCACCGCCTTCAGCCCAGGCAGCCTTGGTCGTGACGTCGGTAGACTTGTCTCTTTGCGTGTCAGCAAAGTTACCAATCTTGTTAAAAATATCACTGGACGAGGTGTTGGCAACAATACCCACGGTCGTCCCTGCGGGGGCACCACCCAGTCCTGCAGCAATCAGCCCGGTAGCAATGTCGGCCATCAATTTTTTGTCGCCGCCGATCTGCCAGCGCAACGCTTCTGCATTGGCCGCATGCGCTGCCTCTGCCGCAGCGAGTGCACCTGGGGAGCCCGCCTTGGCTTGACTTTTTGCCTCATCGGCAAGCATTTTCGCTTCGTCTGCCTTCGCCTTCCCCACCGCACTGATCACCCCACTGGCCAACTGCGCCGAGCTTTGGATCAGGTCAATACGCTCTTGCATGGCCTTTTCATCAGGCCGGTCGAGCTTCTGATTGGCATTGGCAGTGTCGCGATTCAGCCCCACCAGATCATTGGCGCCTTCGGCACTGCGAACCACAATCGTGCCTTCGCTGACCGCGCTACGGGTGTAACTGTGGTCTTTATCCTTGAGTGCTATCGGGATGCTGCCACCCATCGACGCACCGCTGGTACTGCTGGAAGACACCGAAATACCGGCAGACTGACTTTTGATTTCGCTGACATTCTTGATGTCGCTGACGATCAGGCGGTCAGTGCTTAGGCGGTTCTTATCAGCTGACGCCTCACTGGCAATCACCGCGCCTTGCAGGGTGGTGGTCTTGCCGACATTGATGTCGTAGCCGCCCGTGCCCGCATACAAACCGCTCTGGTCGGTCACGCCCTTGTAGCCGCTGTTCATATTCGCGGCGGCAAGGTTCGCCGAGCCCGCTACGGTAGAGCCATAGCAGAACGGAGGGATGCAGATACTCGCGCCGAAGCCTGCGCTGCTCTGTTTGCTGCGCGAAGACTCGGTGTCCTGGAGGGAGATGATATTAAGGTTGCCGCCAATATCTGCCTTGATACGGTCCGCACGAATCTGGGCGCCCTTGAGGGTGGTATCGCCACCGCTTTGCAACAACAGGCTGCCTGTATCGAGGGTGCTATTGACCTGAGTGACGGAGTTACCGTTGCCATTGTTCTTGGCACCCTGCGCTCCGAGGTCGAGGGTGAAGCCGTTTTGCTCGCCAATATTGAAGCTGGCGCCGATGGCGGTTTTATTTTTCGACCCTTCGTTTTTGCGGTCGGTGGTGTTTTGTGCGCTTTGCATCAACACATCGTTTTTGGCTAACAACAACGTGTTGGCGGCTTTCAAGCGGCTGCCGGTGATCTGGATATCACCCTGAGTACCCGCCGCAGCGCCCGTGGCAACGATCGACAAGTCTTGCCCTGCGTTGAGCGTGCTCTGCTTGCCGGTGACGCTGTTGAATTCGCTGCTGTTCTTGCTGCGGTTATTGGCCAGTTCGGTGCCGATTTTGATCAGCGAACCGTTGCCGGGCGTGCCGCCGATTTTATTTTTGAAACCGGAGCTTTGCGCATTGGCGTCCGAAGCCTGGCCATTCAGGTTGTAGGCGGCGAGGGCCGCCTGGGCGATTTTGACTGCCTTAAGTCGTGGGTCATCAGCGCTACGGGCCGCTTTGACGGCGTCGCGCATGCTGGTGGCAGTGTCCACTACCGAGCCCGCGATCACGCGCCCAACGGCCAAGCTCTTGGAACTGTCCTTACTGGTCTGACTGGCCGTCTCCATCCCCGAAGTGACGGTGACATCAGCCCCACTCAACTCCATGTTCTTGGTGCTTACCAGATCACTGGCCACCACCTTCAACTCACGCCCCGCTGTCAACGACACATTGCCCGCACTCGAGCCAATCGTGCTGCCGGTCAAGGTCATTTCATTGGCCGTGCCATTGTGCTTCGAGCTGTTGATGTACAGCTTCTGGTTGCCGGTCATATCGTCCAGACCGAGCTTGTTGCCGGTCAGCACGCCGGTGAGGTCGCGATTCTTCTCCTTGTGCATGTCGGTGCGGGCGAAGGTGTTTTGCGCCGCGTCGATGGTCAGGTCACGGCCGGCCTGGACGGCGAGGTCGCCGGTGCTGACCAGGTTAGAACCGGTGACCGTGGCGTCGCGCTTGGCGGCGACGGTGACGGTTTCGCCGGAGACCATGCTGCCCAGGGCGGTGGTGCGTTTTTCGTCGACTTTGTCCTGAACCTTGCTCGACTTCAGGCCGCCCCAGCTGCTTTTGCTTTCCTTGCGTTCGTGGCGGGCGCTGTCTGAGTTAGTGGCGGCCAGGATGTTCAAGTCCTGGCCGGCCGCCAGTTGCGCCGCGCCTTTTTCGGCGGTGACGGCGCTGCCGGCCAGCAACAGGTTTGCACCCGCCACGACGGTGCTGTTGGTGCCCGCGCTGACCAGGCTGCCGACATTGTTGACGGCGGATGTCTCATCCAGGCGGAATTTTTTCCCGGACGAGGTCTTCTTGGTTTTGCTGTAGAAGCTGTAGTCCTGATTTTCAGCCGCCTTGAGGGCAAGGTCGTTACCCGCAACCAGGTACGCTTCTTTGCCCGCATCCACCTGGCTGGCCACCAGTTGCAGGTTCTGCCCGGCGCTCAGGGTGGCGTCACCGCCAGCCTTGAGCACGGTCGATACCTGCTGAACATGGTCTTCGACACTGGTCACCTTCTTGGAATCAAACGCCGAATGCTGTTCATTCGCCGCCGAAGCCAGGTTCACATTGCCCTTGGCCACCAACGCCAGATCACGCGTGGCATTCAACTGGCTGCCGATGGCGCTGATGTCCCGTGCCGCCACAATCTGGAAGTCCCGCCCGGCTTCTACCACCGTGCCGTACTGGGTCACGTTGCTGCTGCGTGAGTAGGTGCTGACGACATTGGCGTTACGTTGTTCGGCGGTGACGAGGTTCACGTCACGCCCGGCCTGGATGCGGGTGTCGGTGCCGCTCTTGAGTACACCGCCGGTGCTGTTGACGTCGCGACCGGCTTGCAGGGTCAGGCTGTTGGCGGCTTCGATGCGCGCGGCGTTGTCGACGAAGTCGGTGCGTTCGGTGCGGTAGCCGCTGCTGCTCTGGTGGCTGGTGACGGTGCGTTCGTTGAGCACATCGCCATTTACTGCGCTCACGCTGACGTCGCGCCCGCTGATGATGCCGCCGGCGCGGTTGGTGAGGCTGTTGCCGGCCAGCAGGTCGAGACGGTTGCCCGCTGCGATGAGGCCACTGTTGACCATGTTGCGCCCGGCGCTGGCGGCGAGGTTGTTGGTGGCGCGCAGGGTGCCGACGTTGGTGAGGTCGGTGCCGCTGACCAGGCTCAGGTCGCTGCCGGTGATCAACGCGCCATTGGGCGCCAGGCGGTTGTTGGCCTGGGCCAGGTAGAGCACCGGCACCAGCACTTGCTGGCCGGCGACGGTGGCGTTTTCCATCCACACGATGTCGTGGGTCAGGGCCGCGACTTGTTCGGCGGTGAGGCTTACACCCACAGACAAATTGAGCGCCTGACGGCTGCCGATGGCGTTGTCCATCAGGTACTTGAACATCGCCGTGTCGCTGGTTTGGCCGTCGATGAAGCGCTGGCCGGTGCGGGCAATGACCGC
This sequence comes from Pseudomonas sp. 28 E 9, assembly GCF_900004785.1. NCBI lineage: Bacteria > Pseudomonadati > Pseudomonadota > Gammaproteobacteria > Pseudomonadales > Pseudomonadaceae > Pseudomonas > Pseudomonas sp. 28 E 9. Next base: position 8,145 of record NZ_CVTK01000033.1, read on the forward strand.
TTGCTGGATCAGGCGCTGTTCATAGAGGCCGTCGCCCAGGCGTTTTTGCGCCTGGTCGGGGTCGTAGCCGAGCTTGGACAGCATGTAATCGGAACTGAGGAACTGGCCGAGATTGGTCAGCTGCGGGTTGGTTTCGATCAGGTATTTCTGTGGGTTGGAGACGAACTGGCTGTCCGGCAGGCCTTGCACGCGGTTGAGGGGGACACCGTCGGCCGAGGTGCCGGCGGCGGGTACGACCGGCCCGGAAGCCGGGCCTCGGTCTACGCTGCCGCCGCCCAGGGTCCAGCCTTGCGGGCCGGTACTGGCCGGCGCGCTGGCGCTTTGGCCGCTGAGGCGGAACAGCCCGCCCTGCCCGGTGGGCAAGGTAAAGCCGGGCAAGCTCAGCGGGTTGATCTGCTGCTGGGCCAGGTCCGGAGGCAATTGCGCGTTGAGGGTGACGCGGGTCGAGTAACCGTTGGCGGCACTGGCGCCGGTTGCGCCGGTAGTGGTTTTTGCACCCGCCCCGATGTAGGTGTAACCCGGGCGCACCACGCTGTTGTCGATACCGGCCTGCGCCTTGACGTCCACCGCGCCGCCAGCCTGAATCACGGCAGCGTAACGCTGGTCATCGCTGGCGATTTTGGTGACTTTGCCGAACTGGGTGCGCTCGATCTCCATCATGCCGATGAAGTTGGCCACCGTGACCTCAAGGCCGCCGAGGTCATTGGGGTTGTAACCGGCGCTTTTGTACCAGTATTTGTTGGTGAGTGCGGCGGCTGCATCAAACCAGCGTCCAGGGTGCTTGGTGCGCTCTGACGTGAAAAGACGATAGGTCTCGGTCTCGCCGGTTTCGATGCCGGTGTTGACCAGGTTATTCAGGCGCGCGGTGAAGTTACCGCCGGCCGCGATCGAGCTGCTGCTGTTGAGCAGGTCGCCACCCGCCAGGGTCATGTTGCGCCCTGCGGTGATACTCGAACCGGCACTGGCGGCGGTCACTTCCAGCTTGTCGCGGGTCAGCAACTCCCATACGTAGTTGCGCGGGGTGCCGCCTGCTTTGCAGTCACCGGCGTTGACGTACTTGATGCACGCGCCCTCGGTGGCCGAGGCGGTGTAGACACCCGCGTCGTTGACGGTGAGTACCGCACGTTCGTTTTTGATCGTGGCGGCGGTGAGGGTCAGGTCACCATCACTTTGCATGCTCGATGAGCTGTTGATAATGCTGTCGGCCAGGCCGCCCTTGCCGTCGCGATCGACACTCAGGTTGCCCATGCTGTAGAGGTCGCCGTAGCTGTTGTTCAGCGACGCCACGCGCAGGCTCATGTCGGCGCCGCTGAAGATCAGGCCGTGGTCGTTGAGCAATGCGCCGGTGTTGACCGTGAGCGTTTGCCCGCTGCCGAGCGTGGCGTAGTTGTTGAGCGCGCCCGCGTTGATCAGCAGGTCGGTGGCCGAGGTCAGGCGGCCGCGGTTGTTCAGGGTGCCGCTGAGGGTGGCGCGGGTCACCCCACCGCCGGCGATGCTGGCGGTGTCACTCAAGTTGGCCTGGGCGGCGGTCAGGTTCAGTTTGCCCAGGCTGCTGATGCGCCCGCTGCTGTTCAGCGCGCCGCTCAGGCTCAGGTCAAGGTCGCCGTCGCTGGCGATAAGGCCATTGGTGGACCAGTTGCCACCGCTGCCGATAAAGCGCCGGGCGCCGAGCAATTGACCGGTCGCGGTCTGTTCGAGGCTGTTGACGTCGACGGTCAGTTGCCCGGCCTGGATCACGCTGCTGTTGGTCCAGGTGTCCTGGGCGATGGTCAGGTCGCCACGGGTGACCAGGCTGCCGCCTACATCGTTGAGATTGCGCGGCGCGATGCCGAAGGTGCCGGTGCCCACATGCAGCACATTGCCGCCGAGGTTCTGCAGGCGGTCGGCGTCCAGGGTCAGGTTGGTGTTGGCCGTTTCCAGCACGCCGTTGCGGTTGTCGAACAGCCCGCCAATGGCGAACTCGGTGGTGCCGCTGTTACCCAGTGCGCGCAGGCGACCGGTCTGGTTGTCCAGGCTGGCGGCACGGACCTTGAGGGTGGATTCGCTTTCGATGATGCCCAGGCGGTTATTCAACGCGCCGCTGAGGTCCAGGTCGATCTGTTGGCCGGCGATCTGGCCATCGTTGTCGCCGCTGTTATCGAAATCGTGGCCGACCACGCGCATCAGGCCTTTGGCATAGAGCCCGCCGTTGCGGTTGTCGAAGTTGCCGGTGGTGACCAACGCGTTGCCGCCCTGCGCGGCGATGCGCCCGCCGTAGTTGTCTACGCTGCCGGCTTGCAGGTTGAGGCTTTGCCCCTGCATCACGCCGCCCTGGCGGTTGTTATTGAGGTCGTAACCGTTGCGCAGCACGCCGATCACTTGGGTTTGCAGTGCGGCCTTGAGGCTGGCGAGGGTGCCGCCACGGTTGTCGAGGCTGGCCGCGTTGACATGCAAGTCACCGGCCTGGGCAATCAGTTTGCCGCTCTGGTTATCCAGCGTGTCGGCCACGTTGGCGGTCATGCCGCCCTGGCTTTGCACGGTGCCCTTGCCATTGTCCAGGCGGTTGGCGCTGAGCAGCAGGTCGGCGTTCTGGCTGTAGATCAAGCCGTCGTTGCCGTTCTGCACCAGGCCGCCGGCGGTCAGGCTCAAGCGTTCGTTGGCGGCCAGGGTGCCACGGTTGCGGTTGTCCAGGCCGCCGGTCAGCAGGGTCAACAAGCCTTGGCTGGCGATCTGGCCACCCTGGTTGTTGATCTGCGCCGCACGGCTGATCAGCAGTGGGCCGCCGCTGGCCAGTTTGCCGTTGGTGTTGGTCAGCGTCGCGAGCAGGTCGAGGGTGGTGGCGGTGCCGCCACTGATACTGCCGGCGCTGTTGTCCAGGTTTTGCGTGTTCAGGCTCAAGGCCGCGCCGCTGTCGATCACACCGCCCTGGGCGTTGTTCAGCAAGCCGCCGACGGTGAGCGTCTGCCCGGCCGCGCTGGAAAGTACGCCTTTGTTGCTGTTGTCCAGTTCGCCCACGTTGACGGTCAAGGCTTTCTGGCTGACCAATGCGCCGCCAGCGCTGTTGAGCAGGCTGGCGGTCAGCGTGGCATTGAGGTCGCCGTATCGGCTCGACAAGGTGCCGCCGTTGCGGTTATCCAGGTTCGCACCGCTGACCGTCAAACCCTGCCAGCCGGACATCAGGCCATTCTGGTTGATCAGGTTTTCGGCATTGAGCACCAGCAGGTTATTGCTGATCAATTTGCCGTTGCTGTTATTCAACGTGCGGCCTTTGAGGTTCAGGGTTTGCGCGCTGGAGAGTTCGCCGCCCTGGTTGCCGAGGTCACGCAGGTGGTTGATGCTCAGGTTGCCGGCGGTAGTGATCAGGCCACCGGTGTTGTTCAGGTCGCCGGTGGCGGTGCCGAAGTCCAGGGCAATCGCGCTGCCCAGCAGCGAGCCGTTCTGGTTGTCCAGGCTCGCGGTATTGATGCTCAGAAGGTTGGCTGCGTTGATCAGGCCCTGGGCCTGGTTGGCCAATGGGCCGCTCACGTTGAGCAGGGTGTCGCCACGGCTGGTGAGGGTGCCGCCGCTGTTGTCCAGGCTGGCGGCGCTTGCGTCAACCGCAGCCGCAGCAATCATACCCTTGACGTTGGCCAGGGCCTGGCCGATGCGCAGGGTCAGGGCGGCGTTGCTCAGCAGTTTGCCGCTGCTGTTATCGAGGTTGTCGGCGGTGAGTGTGAAGGCCTGGCTGCTGGAGATTTCGCCGCCCTGGTTATGCACATCCTTGAGGTTGTTGAGCATCAGCAACGGCGCGTTGATCAGCCCGCTCTGGTTGTTGAACTGACCACGGTTGAGTTCCAGGGTCAGGGCCTGCGCGCTGGTGATCTGCCCGCCTTGCTGGTTGTTCAGGTCGGCGGTGCTGATGTGCGCGGCCTGGCGCGCGCTCAGGGTGCCTTGTTGGCTGTTGTCGACGCTTGCGCTGGTCAGGGTCAGGGTGCCGTCCGTCACCAGGCGGCCGCCCTGGTTGTCCACCGCGTCACGGGCGCCGATGCTCAGCGGGCCGGCGCTGGAGAGCGCGCCACCACGGTTGACCAGGGTGCCCGTGGTCACGGTGAGCAGCCCTTCGCTGCTGATCAGGCCCTGGTTGCGGTTGAGCAACTGATCGACGTTCAGGTTCAGGCCAGTGCCGGCCACTACCAGGCCGCCATCGCTGTTATCCAGTTGCGTGCCGTTCACCGCCACGCCCGCACGGCTGGACAGCTCGCCGTTGCGGTTGTCGATGTTGGCGACGTCGATCTGCACGCCGCCGGTGCTGGCGACCAGGCCTTTCTGGCGGTTGTCCAGGCGATTACCGGTGAGGTGAACAACGCCCTGGCTGGTGACGCGCCCGTTCTGGTTGTCGAGCGTGCCGGCGTTGAGGCTCAACGCCTTGCCCGCCGTGACCAGGCCCGCGACGTTGTCCAGGGTGGTCACCGTCAGGTTGGCAGTGTCCAGGCTGGAGATTTCGCCGCCGGTATTTTGCACCGTGCCCAGCGTGGCAGTCAGCGGCCCGTTACTGGCGATCAATCCGCCCTGGCCGTTCTGCAGCGCGCCGGCGTCGATAGCCAGCGCGGTGTTGCTGAGGACTCGGCCGTTGTTGCGGTTATCGAGGGTCGCCGCCGTCACGCGGGCGCCTTGCCGGGCGCTGAGGGTGCCGCCCTGGTTGTTCAAGGCCTGGGAATCGACGCTCAAGCTGCGGCTGGCGATCACGCTGGCGCCGTTGTTGTTGATGGCCTGGCCGCGCAGGTTGACGTCGCCTGTGGTGTTGCGGGTGTTATCGGCGTTGACGCCGGCTTCGATGATGTCTGCGTTGGTCAGCGTGCCGCCGCTGGACAGCGCAATGCGGTCACGTGCGGCCAGGCTTTTGCGACTGTTGAGATCGCCCTGGGTTTGCACCTCCAGGGCGGTACCGGCATAAATCGGTCCCTGGGCGTCAAGGCTGGCGGCTTTGACATTGATTGCGCCGCTGGCGGCGGTCTGCGCCATGCTCAGGCGCCCATTGGCATCGAGCTGGATATCCCCACCACTGGCGGCCAAGGTGCCGTCGAGCTTCACGCCCACACCGGCCTCGGTGCCCACCAGCTTGATCGCGCCGGCATACATGCCGCCCAGGGCCGACGAGTCGATCGCCAGCTCGGGTTTGGCGCTGCCGTCATCGGCGCGTGCGGTGGTTTTCAGGCTTTGTGCATCGACGTCGTTGCGCCCGGAGATGACGTTGAGTTCGCGGGCGTTGATTTGCGCGTTGATCTTGGCCGAGCGGGTGATGATGTCGAAGCGGTCGACGTTGCTGGCGTTCAGGCCTTCGCCATCGATGGTCACGGCGCCGCCATCGACCTGGTAGCTTTTCAGCTGGCCGGTGGGGTCGATGATGGGTTTGCCGGTGGTCAGGGTGACGTTGGGCGTGTTGATAAAGCCGCAACCGGCGCAAGTCACGCCGTACGGGTTGGCCACGATGACCTTGGCCGACTGCCCCGCCACTTCGGTGTAACCGCGCAACTGGCTGGCACTGCCGCCGTTGACTTCGTTGAGGATAACGCTGGCCGCGCCGCCCTTGAGGTTGGGGTTGCCGACAATGATCCCGCCCAGTTGGGTGTTTTGCAGCGCGCCGTTGGCGTTGTTGAGAATCACGCCGTTGGGACCGACGTTGTACTGCTGGAACTGGTTATGGGACAGGCCCGCGCCGTTGGGCGTGGCGATGTTCACCACCGGCACGCCATTGCCCGCCGCGCCCACCGTGGTACCCGGCGCACTGACCACAATGCCCTCGGCCTGGGCCAGCAGCGGCTGCCAGAACAGCGCATTGGCGAGAATCAGCGCCAGCCCGCGCTTGGGCAAACCGAAGAACGCGTTTCGCGGCTTCAGGGCGGCGGAAGGTTGGCGGGCCAGGAAGGCAAATTGTCGAACGTCCATTTTCAGTTTCTCGCTGCGGCGCAACGTTGAATTACAGGAAGAAATCCAGGCGGAAGTAGATCGGCGCTTCGCGCTCGGTGACGACGCCGGGTCTTTCCAGCGAGTGGGCAAAGGTCACGCTGGTGCTGACGTTCTTGCCACGGGCGAACAGCTCCAGGGAGTTGCTGGACACGCGGCCATGAACGTTGTCGTTGTAGCGGTCGTTGCGGATCACGCCCTGGTCGTAGCCGACGCTGGCGCCGTATTCGAAGAAGGCCGGGCGCATCCAGTCGAGGGTCACCGGGCGCGCCCAGCGCACTTCGTTGCGCCAGTAGCCGCCGCTGTCGCCGGTCAGCAACTGGTCCTTGAAACCGCGCACCGAAGCCGAGCCGCCGAGGCTCATGCGCTGGGGCGAGAACAGCGGGTCTTCACTGCGTTGGCCGGTGGCCAGGCTGCTGAAGCTGAACGACTCGCCCCACAGGCTGAACGGTTGCAGGTAGCTGACGGTGGCGGTGTATTTGCGGTAGCGCGAGTTCGGCTGGCGGCGACCGAAGGCGTCGCGCTCTTCCTGGGACTGGGCGTCGAGCAGGCCGATGCCGTTTTGCATGCCCAGGTCCAGGTTGACGAAGGCCGTGCCGATACGCCGACCGTGGTTGACGCCCAGTTGCAGTTCGCTGAGGCGGTTGCTGCTGGGCGGGGTGCGCACGTCGAGGATGTAGTTGTTGGTGCGCAGGTGCGCCAGGCCGACGTTGACCGAGGTCTTGCTCACGTCATCGCGGTGGATGACCCGTTCGGCGCGCAGTTGGTGGTTCTGGTTGTCGCCGTCCTGCTTGTATTTGAAGTCATCGGTCACGCCGAAGGTGCGGTAGTCGCTCTCGCTGTAGGTGTAACTGAAGTTCCACCAGCCCCACGGCACGTTGTAGTAGAGCATGGTGTTTTTCGAGGTTTTCTGGTGGTCGCTGATGGCGTCGTGGCCGCCGCGCAGAATCAACTGGTCACCCAGGCCCAGCGGGCTGTCCCATTCAAGGCCGGCGCCCCATTGCTGTTCGCCGGTGCTTTTCTGGCCGTCGTTATTGCGCGACAGGCTGGCGCGCCAGGGCTTTTGCGCGGTGTTCTTGACCACTACGTCGCTGCCGCCGACTTGCTTGCCGGGGGTCAGTTCCATTTGCGCCTGTTTGGACGGCAGGCGGTTGAGCTGGTCCACCAGTTGCTCGATTTCACGCAGGTTCAGCGCTTCGCCGACCTTGCCGGGAAACGCCATGGCCAGTTCGCGTTCGGTCACGGTGCTGCCTTCGGCGCTGCGCAAGGCTTCGAGCTTGCCTTCCACCACCAGCACTTGCAGGTGGCCGGTGGAGAGGTCCTGCTGCGGCAGGTAGGCGCGGCTGGTGACGCGGCCTTTGCCGAGGTAGTAGTCGGTGATGGCCTTGAGCAGGTCGTTGAGCTGGGACACGCCCAGGCATTGGCC
>NZ_CVTK01000031.1:0-3982 GCF_900004785.1 Pseudomonas sp. 28 E 9
GTGTTCTCGTCCTCCAAAATCTGTGCAGATTCGCCAGTATTCCAAGCCTAGTCGCCACAATGAAAGCACTCGCTTTTCTTTGATGCTGTTGCTTTGGTAGCGTCGCTCCAAGCCGCGTTCTCGTGCCTGCAACCCCGTTAAAAACAGAAGGTAGTTGGCCAAAGCAGCAATCAACAACAACACCTCAATGCGCTTTGGACAGTGGCTTCGATGCAGATTCAGGCCTAATCCCAAGTGCTCACTTTTTACATCTCGAAAGCCTTCTTCGATCTGCATACGGCGCTTATAGATCGCCACTATTTTTGCTGGATTCCATTCGTCTTGCCTCAGATTGCTGGCAAGCAACCAGGGCTCCCGTTCACGCCTGGCTGACTGTCGGCTGAGCTTACTTTTGGCGATTGAGCCAGTCACTCGTTGATGCTTTCGGCCCTTGGCTGAATGTCGCACGCAGTACAAATTGATCAAGTGCGGAGCGCTACGCGTCATCTCGACCCGACCAAGCGACTTGGGTGACGAAGTGGCCAAAGCATAGAGATCTTGCACGGGCAGCCACTCATTTTCGTCACCACGATAAAGCTCCCGATTTCGTATACGAGCCACGTAGTACCAGCCCTGTGCGGCCACTGCTTTCATCCATGGGCGCCGGAAACCTGCATCAGTAACCATCACTGGAACACATCCATCGGGCAGTAGTTCAGCCAGTGTTTTGAGCAGGCGGTTTTGATATTTGGGGCAGCCCTCGCGTTCATGAACACTTTCATAAATAGGGAATGAGCGCCCCGCTAGAGGTATCGCGGCCCTCAACAAAAAAGCGTTGCCGGGAGCATCAATTCGGGACCAGTCAACCAAGATTAATGGGTGCTTCACCGACCCCAGCAATGCCCGCAGGATCACCCAGTAGAACAGCGGACGCTCTGCTCTGAGGTGTTGATTGCCCAGTAACCGATCAACCCGCTTGATTGCATGTTTGGGGAATGCCTGACCTGGCATAAAACGTCCGAGCGCTGTCAGCGTCAGGCGGCGGCCTTGCAGTAACGAACTGACACAACTCATCAGTGTTGTCAGGCGACGAGAGTGGATTGAAGGCAGTGCTTGAGCGAGCGCTCTGTGTAAAAATCGGATGGCCTGCATGGGTTTGGGATCTTGTTTTTGTGTGGTGCAAACCAAGTTGCCGACTCATGCAGGCTTCTTCAATAACTCCAACTTCTTGATTTTTCGTAAGAAAAATCGAGGATCCCTCAGGGTCAGACCACGTTTAGTGCTCCGCCAGAAGAATAGTGGTCTGACCCCATTTTTCTCATCCCGTAATGTCCGCTCCATTCATAGGCTCGAAGAACTCCATTTTCCTTCCAGATCCCGCCGAGGACGATAGCGTCAGATGAAGGGATTTTTCCAGCATCCAATATCCCATCATGCCCAAATTGATTCCGCCCCATGATGAAGCGCTGACTAGCCGGATCGTAAATAAAGTCAATAGGTTTTGAATTACTCAACCCTTGTACAGCTTTAGAGGACGAATATGCATCGCTGACTTCTAAGAAGCCCTTAGCTGGCCCACTGCCATTTGCCGCAGCTTTTGCACCCCTGCTTCCCAAAATATTTATTCTATCACCCGCCAACTCAATCTCTGGAAACTAACAAACCGTTTCCCTTATGCGTTAATCCCACCTCCAGCGTCATATTACGATTACGTCGCCGGAGTTAAGATAAATTGAGTAAGATTCATAGTCACCTGTGTCGTCAGGCTCGACTACAATTGTATCTCCCGTACAGAATGTTATCTGCAGCGTAGCAGGATTAATTTCCTCAACCGACTGAACGTCCATTAACAAAAAGTCTAACAAGGGTGCACTGGTTGACGAGTCAGCAAAATCACGGCGACCAATAACACTTCCAATTCGATACTTCAACCCAGCTTCTACGCAAAAAGAAACTTTATACGGAGATATACCAGGGAACGTCTGCGGCCTTGAAAAGGCTAGCTTAGTGATACGAACTCCAAAAGAAATCATTTCCAAATAACAGCCGGATAGCAGTAGAAAATCAAAATCATCAGCCAACATGCTCATATATCCCCCTAATTTAATCCATAATTTCAGCGACGAATGGGCGGTAAAGAATCAGGTGCAAAATAGGGGTCAGACCATGTTTAGTGTCTCCGCGAGAAGAATGGTGGTCTGACCCAATTTTTTGTTACCTATGGCCTGCAACTATCCCTTTCAATTTCGCGCCACTTAACTTTGGACAACCTCAACCAATACTCCGTGAGCCTCTTTCATATAACAGGAATAGTCTTCACCTGCATACATCAAAACCCCGCTGCCCCACCACCCTTCCCCTTCGACCAAAGCTATGTCTGGCTGTAATAAATCTTTAAATTTTTTATCCGCCAAAATAACTCTTTCGCGCAACGTCTTAAAATCTTTTGAGTTGGAGATTGCTGAGTCATTCAACAACTGCTCTATCAACCCTCTTACCCTAATTTCGTTTCTATACTCAGAATAACCCCAACGATATCCATCTTGGCATTCATCAACAAAAAAAACCCACTTTTGAACTAATGAATTAAAAGTCTCATTACCAAATCCGAGTTTGGTCAGAATAGTTGAACACAACTCAAAAATATCTTCGATTATCACAACTGATCCTTGAAATCTTTTAGCCTTGCCGCAGCATCGCCGTCGAAAAAATAGGGGTCAGGCCACGTTTAGTGCTCCGCCAGAAGAATAGTGGTCTGACCCTGAGGGATCCCCGATTTTTCTTACGAAAAATCAAGAAGTTGGAGTTATTGAAGAAGCCTGCATGAGTCGGCAACTTGGTTTGCACCACACAAAAACAAGATCCCAAACCCATGCAGGCCATCCGATTTTTACACAGAGCGCTCGCTCAAGCACTGCCTTCAATCCACTCTCGTCGCCTGACAACACTGATGAGTTGTGTCAGTTCGTTACTGCAAGGCCGCCGCCTGACGCTGACAGCGCTCGGACGTTTTATGCCAGGTCAGGCATTCCCCAAACATGCAATCAAGCGGGTTGATCGGTTACTGGGCAATCAACACCTCAGAGCAGAGCGTCCGCTGTTCTACTGGGTGATCCTGCGGGCATTGCTGGGGTCGGTGAAGCACCCATTAATCTTGGTTGACTGGTCCCGAATTGATGCTCCCGGCAACGCTTTTTTGTTGAGGGCCGCGATACCTCTAGCGGGGCGCTCATTCCCTATTTATGAAAGTGTTCATGAACGCGAGGGCTGCCCCAAATATCAAAACCGCCTGCTCAAAACACTGGCTGAACTACTGCCCGATGGATGTGTTCCAGTGATGGTTACTGATGCAGGTTTCCGGCGCCCATGGATGAAAGCAGTGGCCGCACAGGGCTGGTACTACGTGGCTCGTATACGAAATCGGGAGCTTTATCGTGGTGACGAAAATGAGTGGCTGCCCGTGCAAGATCTCTATGCTTTGGCCACTTCGTCACCCAAGTCGCTTGGTCGGGTCGAGATGACGCGTAGCGCTCCGCACTTGATCAATTTGTACTGCGTGCGACATTCAGCCAAGGGCCGAAAGCATCAACGAGTGACTGGCTCAATCGCCAAAAGTAAGCTCAGCCGACAGTCAGCCAGGCGTGAACGGGAGCCCTGGTTGCTTGCCAGCAATCTGAGGCAAGACGAATGGAATCCAGCAAAAATAGTGGCGATCTATAAGCGCCGTATGCAGATCGAAGAAGGCTTTCGAGATGTAAAAAGTGAGCACTTGGGATTAGGCCTGAATCTGCATCGAAGCCACTGTCCAAAGCGCATTGAGGTGTTGTTGTTGATTGCTGCTTTGGCCAACTACCTTCTGTTTTTAACGGGGTTGCAGGCACGAGAACGCGGCTTGGAGCGACGCTACCAAAGCAACAGCATCAAAGAAAAGCGAGTGCTTTCATTGTGGCGACTAGGCTTGGAATACTGGCGAATCTGCACAGATTTTGGAGGACGAGAACAC
>NZ_CVTK01000034.1:0-4359 GCF_900004785.1 Pseudomonas sp. 28 E 9
AAGTTGCTCTTTAAAAATATGATTTATTTTTTGTAGAAGAATAGTGCTCAGCCCCCTATTTTGTTGGACGCCGGCAAACAGGTCAGCCTGATCAGTGGACGAGACACTGCCCTCAAAGGCGCGCAAGTCAGCGCAGACAAAATCACCGCCACCGTGGGTCGCGACCTCACGCTGCAAAGCCTGCAGGACACCGATAACTACAAGTCCAAGCAAACGGATGTCAGTGGAGGCGTCAGTTTCGCCATCATCGGCAGCGGCGCCAGCGCAAACCTGAGCATCAGCAAAAGCAAGATCGACTCCAAATACCAGAGTGTGCAGGAGCAAACCGGCCTGTTCGGCGGCAAGGGCGGCTACCAGATTGACGTGGGCAACCATACCCAACTCGATGGCAGCGTGATCGCCAGCACGGCTACGCCGGACAAAAACCGCCTGAACACCGGTACGCTGGGCTGGAGCGTTTTAAAGAACAAGGCTGACTACACAAGCCAGTTGCAGAGCGCCAGCGTCAGCAGTGGCAGCGATGGCACCAACGCGTTCATCAGCAATATGCCCACCGGCAGCTTGGTCGGATTCAACCACGGCGACAGCGACAGCGGCACCACGTCCTCGGCCATTTCCAACGGCACCCTCAACATCCGCGACCCTGCCAAACAGCAGCAGGACGTGGCAACGCTGAGCCACGATGTTGAACACGCCAACGGCGCCATCAGCCCCATCTTCGATAAGGAGAAAGAGCAGAAACGGCTGCGGCAGGTGCAGTTGATTGCGGATATTGGCACTCAAGCGGCGGATATCACACGCACTCAAGGTGCCATTAACGCGGCCAATGCTCAAAAAGATCCCGAAGCGATAGCGGCTGCGCGAGACAAACTTATCCGTGAGGGCAATACCCAGCCGACGGATAAAGAGATCGCCGCACAGGTGACCCGTACGGTGATGCAGCCGTACGAAACGGGGGGCGATTATCAACGTGCCGCTCAAGCGGTGACGGCAGCTTTGCAAGGACTGGCAGGCGGGGACATCGGCTCCGCCCTCGCAGGCGCGTCGGCGCCCTATCTGGCGAACATCATCAAGCAGTCAGCGCAGGACAACGATACCGCCCGAATCATGGCCCACGTGGTATTGGGTGCTGTAGTTGCACAGGCCCAAGGGAACTCGGCGGTTGCCGGCGCCGCAGGAGCTGGCACGGGGGAGTTGATTGCGGCGCAGTTGTATCCGGGTATTAAAACCGAGAATTTGAGTGAGAAGCAGAAACAGACAGTATCGGCGCTTTCGACATTGGCATCGGGTTTGGCAGGCGGGCTTGCAGGAGGTGACCTGAGCGGTGCACTTGCCGGTGCAAAGGCTGGCAACAATGCGGTTGAGAACAACTCAGTAGCTGATATTGCCAGTGCAAGAGCTGAGGGTAAGACGCTCGAACAAAAGGCTGAAGAGCGCATCAACGCTGAAAACGAGCACTACAAGGAGCAAAACTGTGCAGGACTGAGCGCAGAGGCGTGCTCGGCGCAAATGTATGCCGAGCGCCGTGAAAGCCTTGCTTATACGTTGGCGGGTGGTGCCGCTGTAGCCGCAACAGTGGCAGGAGGCATGTTGCTTGGTCCAGCCCTGTTAAATGCCTGTGGGATGAACCCAGTAGCTTGTACCGAACTGACAATAGCAGCAGTAGAGGTGCCTTTTGGTGCTGCGATGGCTGGCGGTGGGGCTCTGGGCGTTGGTGGATTTGGTAGTCTTGGGAAGGAGGTAGCTGCTACTGCGGATGCTGCGGCGGCGGCGCGGAATGTTGAGGCTGCAAAAGGTGGCGCTCTTGATGCAAAAGGGCTAGGTCAGGCAGGTGGAGCCGTTACTTCGGGTACGACACTTGATCTGTTTTCAGCCACCCGAGGTAAAGATCTTTCGAAGCTAACCAATCAGCAGGTTGGTGACCTAGGTGAAGATATCTCCAAGGTCTTCTTGCGTGACAACAACCACACTGACATCTTCGCTGTGCAGAACCGCAGTGGTAACGGCATCGACATTGTCAGCCGTACACCGGATGGCCGCCTCGCGTTCACTGAAGTAAAAACTTCGCGAACGGGGAATGTGGGAGATCTTTCTGTACGACAGCAGAACATGACAACGTTCATCGAGGATGTTCTGGGTCAGGCAGCTAGTCGACAAGGTCGTTACAAGAGCATCAGCGTGGCAGAGCAGCAGCAGGCTAGGCAGATGCTTAGGGAGTTCAGGCGTGCCCCTGAAAATGTGAGTGGTAATTTGATCGGCGTTGACCTACAGGGTGAAGTATTGCGGGTCTCACCTTGGGCGCGTAATTGACTGATGGGGCGTACCAGAATGAAAAAAATAGAACGAATCCTAGAGCAGCATCGGCACTGGCTGTCTCAGTCGGATGGGATGGTGGCTCAAGAGCTTGAGTACCTTGAAGAGGATCTTGCCTGTGACTCCTTGGAGGGGTTGGGCAATGTATCTGATTCATTGGGGATACTTGCAGTTTGTCACGGTATACAGGGAGAGGTTTCTATTTGTACCGGTGATATTTCTGGCTGGGAGGAAGTATCCCGCGCGATGATTTACCGCTATTGGGTGCTAATGCTCAGAGCTAAGACCTTTTCTAATACGAGCTTTCTTCAAGGCATTAGAAACGCCCCGAATCTGACCAATCAGTTGAGCAATGCAGGTTGCTTACTTGCAGGTTTCATTGCTGCGGATAGGCATGATCTAGCGGAGTCGGTCGCCGATGTGCTTGTCGGGATGTTGACTGTTGATGGAGCTGTTGATCCCGGCTATCTCAAAGAGCGTCGATTCGAACCTTTCATGCTGTGGCTCTATTCCGTCTATTCGGGTGGGAGTGCACCTCCCCTGATTGAGTCTATGGATCTCGGCATTTACAAGAAAGTGATAGACAGTTGGGCAGATGAGCAAAGGCTTGCCGGTGTACTGGACGCGGTATGCCAATATCACTTAGCTAACGCCGAAGATAAGGGCGGGGCTTGGGACCCTGAGTTCAAAAACCCACCTTTTGATTTGCTGCCTTTGGAGGTTTTCGCAATTTTTAAGGTTCGCCAACAGTTCGGGTTGAAGTCACCTGCAGTTGAGAATCCGTTGTTATCTGTTGAAGTGGCTGCATTGGAGAATCTGACTTTCAAACCCGATGAAGTTTCTGTAAGGGTTGAGACGGCCTATAGAAATTTCTTCAGCTAAAGGATAGATAGAAAAATCGGAAACTGACCCTGATAAATGATAGGGAACAGACAACGTTTTTCGGAGATGTTGATGTGGTTGAATAGCAGTTTACTTGGTGCAAAAGCAGCGGGCACTGCGCTGGAAATAACCAATTCCGTCGCTGTGAGTGGTAGTCGGGCCATCGATAAGGCGCAAAGCTACGAAGGTGGTGTCCGCGGGATGCAGGGAAATATGGGGCAGACCACGTTTTGCGTTTTTAGAGTTCAGCGGAGTTGCTCTTTGAAAATCTGGTTTATTTTTTGGAAAAATAGGGTAGGCCACGGTTTTGCGTTTTTAGAGTTTAGTACAGTCGCTCTTTTAAAAGCATGATTTGTTTTTTGTAGTTATTGAATTTCGTCGGCCTAGTGATCGACGGCCAAGCTGTAAGTTCTTATCCAATTAGGGTTTATATGGCTCGCCGTCCCAGGGTTTAAGTACGGATGATAAATAAGCTGATTAGTCTTCTTTCGCCACCCTCTCAGCGAATCTTCGATAACGCGGCTTGGGCGAACTTTGAATCTGAGGGAAATCCACGATTTCCGAATGATTTCAAGCAGTTAATATCAATTTACGGATGTGGGGCAGTAGACGATTTTTTATGGATTCTAGACCCGTTTTCAAAAAATCCAAACTTGAATTTTGAAAAAATCAAATACTTTATAGATACATACGCTGTAATGAGGCAGGAGTTTTTGTCGGACTATCCGAGACCAGCTTACCCTGCGGAAGGTTCTTTTCTTCCTTGGGCGGTAACGGATAATGGAGAAACTCTTGTTTGGTTAGTCAATGGAGAACCAGAGTCATGGAAAGTTGCAATTCATAGCTCGGATCAGGGGGCGGAGGAGGTCTACAATTTTGGCTGTGTTGAGTTTCTTTTAAAGTTGCTTAGCAGAGATATTTCGTCAAAAATTTTGCCCAGTCAGTTTCCCCCTGATGATCTAGATAATCATTTCTTTAGGATTGCTGATTAGGTTTATAAGGAGGGAGTAGGGGTAGAGGGAGAAGAAAATAGGGGGCAGACCACGGTTTGCGTTTTTTAGAGTTCAGTGAAGTTGCTCTTTAAAAATATGATTTATTTTTTGTAGAAGAATAGTGCTCAGCCCCCTATTTTGTTGGACGCCGGCAAACAGGTCAGCCTGATCA
>NZ_CVTK01000035.1:0-34195 GCF_900004785.1 Pseudomonas sp. 28 E 9
ACGCTGGCCGCGCCGCCCTTGAGGTTGGGGTTGCCGACAATGATCCCGCCCAGTTGGGTGTTTTGCAGCGCGCCGTTGGCGTTGTTGAGAATCACGCCGTTGGGACCGACGTTGTACTGCTGGAACTGGTTATGGGACAGGCCCGCGCCGTTGGGCGTGGCGATGTTCACCACCGGCACGCCATTGCCCGCCGCGCCCACCGTGGTACCCGGCGCACTGACCACAATGCCCTCGGCCTGGGCCAGCAGCGGCTGCCAGAACAGCGCATTGGCGAGAATCAGCGCCAGCCCGCGCTTGGGCAAACCGAAGAACGCGTTTCGCGGCTTCAGGGCGGCGGAAGGTTGGCGGGCCAGGAAGGCAAATTGTCGAACGTCCATTTTCAGTTTCTCGCTGCGGCGCAACGTTGAATTACAGGAAGAAATCCAGGCGGAAGTAGATCGGCGCTTCGCGCTCGGTGACGACGCCGGGTCTTTCCAGCGAGTGGGCAAAGGTCACGCTGGTGCTGACGTTCTTGCCACGGGCGAACAGCTCCAGGGAGTTGCTGGACACGCGGCCATGAACGTTGTCGTTGTAGCGGTCGTTGCGGATCACGCCCTGGTCGTAGCCGACGCTGGCGCCGTATTCGAAGAAGGCCGGGCGCATCCAGTCGAGGGTCACCGGGCGCGCCCAGCGCACTTCGTTGCGCCAGTAGCCGCCGCTGTCGCCGGTCAGCAACTGGTCCTTGAAACCGCGCACCGAAGCCGAGCCGCCGAGGCTCATGCGCTGGGGCGAGAACAGCGGGTCTTCACTGCGTTGGCCGGTGGCCAGGCTGCTGAAGCTGAACGACTCGCCCCACAGGCTGAACGGTTGCAGGTAGCTGACGGTGGCGGTGTATTTGCGGTAGCGCGAGTTCGGCTGGCGGCGACCGAAGGCGTCGCGCTCTTCCTGGGACTGGGCGTCGAGCAGGCCGATGCCGTTTTGCATGCCCAGGTCCAGGTTGACGAAGGCCGTGCCGATACGCCGACCGTGGTTGACGCCCAGTTGCAGTTCGCTGAGGCGGTTGCTGCTGGGCGGGGTGCGCACGTCGAGGATGTAGTTGTTGGTGCGCAGGTGCGCCAGGCCGACGTTGACCGAGGTCTTGCTCACGTCATCGCGGTGGATGACCCGTTCGGCGCGCAGTTGGTGGTTCTGGTTGTCGCCGTCCTGCTTGTATTTGAAGTCATCGGTCACGCCGAAGGTGCGGTAGTCGCTCTCGCTGTAGGTGTAACTGAAGTTCCACCAGCCCCACGGCACGTTGTAGTAGAGCATGGTGTTTTTCGAGGTTTTCTGGTGGTCGCTGATGGCGTCGTGGCCGCCGCGCAGAATCAACTGGTCACCCAGGCCCAGCGGGCTGTCCCATTCAAGGCCGGCGCCCCATTGCTGTTCGCCGGTGCTTTTCTGGCCGTCGTTATTGCGCGACAGGCTGGCGCGCCAGGGCTTTTGCGCGGTGTTCTTGACCACTACGTCGCTGCCGCCGACTTGCTTGCCGGGGGTCAGTTCCATTTGCGCCTGTTTGGACGGCAGGCGGTTGAGCTGGTCCACCAGTTGCTCGATTTCACGCAGGTTCAGCGCTTCGCCGACCTTGCCGGGAAACGCCATGGCCAGTTCGCGTTCGGTCACGGTGCTGCCTTCGGCGCTGCGCAAGGCTTCGAGCTTGCCTTCCACCACCAGCACTTGCAGGTGGCCGGTGGAGAGGTCCTGCTGCGGCAGGTAGGCGCGGCTGGTGACGCGGCCTTTGCCGAGGTAGTAGTCGGTGATGGCCTTGAGCAGGTCGTTGAGCTGGGACACGCCCAGGCATTGGCCAACGTAGGGCTTGAGCAGGCGCTCACGCTCGGAGGCCGGCAGGCTGTCGGCGCCTTTGAGTTCGATGTCTTTGATCGGGAAGCAACGGGTGTCGGCGGGCGTTGCCGGGGTCTCGGGTTTGGCCGCTTTGCCGGGCAGGTCTTGAAGTTCCTGGAGACGCCGCTGTTGCTCTTCGAGCAGGCGGTTCTGCCGATCGCGGATCAGGTCCTGGTCCCCGGGCGTGGGGGCGGCGAATGCGCTGTTCAGGCTCAGGCAAGTGAGCAGGAAGGTGCATAGAAGAAACCGAGTCCGTGGCATTGGCATGTTCGATCCGTCGAAAATCAAGGGCCGGGAAGCTAACATCGAACGTCCGGCCGTCCTAGACGCGGAGGCTGTCGGGTGTTCGAGCGTGTTTCCGATTAACCTAATGATTAGTAACAAAAAATAATTATCGAACAGTGACCGGCCTGATTACTGAGACACTTAATCCGACCGGCGGCAACTGTTTCGACAGCGATTCGACTGACGGGAAATGATCGCCACTATTTAGCCATCAAGTGTCGTCGAGTTAGGGTTAGTACCGGGGAGGGGAGGAAAGTTCGCGGCGGTTTTGTGATTTGGGTCCCATTTATCGGAAATCCAATAAGATTTTTTGAACCCGTGCGCACTCACAGCACTGGAGATATCAATGTGGGAGGGGGCTTGCCCTAATGCCAGTCAGTCAGGTTTTTTGTAGGAGCGAGGGGGGCGCCTAGCTCTTGCTCGCGAAAAACTAACAGGCACCGCGTTCATTCAGGAAGCACGCGTTATCGTTGACGTTTTTCGCGAGCAAGCTCGCTCCTACAGAGGGCGGCATTAATTCAAGCCCCCTCCCACATTGGTATTTGCAGGGCTGCAGATATCAGCCAAGGCCCTTGTCTTTTTCCGAGCCGGGCACCAGGGCCAGGCCGGGGCGTTCGACATCGCGAGAGACGTGGGATTTGATTTCCCCCACACCGCCCTCGTCATCGTTGTGAATCACCAGCACGCCGGGGCGGCGCAGTTGTTCCAGGTCGCCCTCGCCCAGGTTGAAACTTTCACTCAAGTGCTGATCGCTCAGGGCATTCGCCTCGGCGCGACGCTGGGCGAATTTGCGGCCTTTGCGTTGCTGGTAGCGCGCCCAGGCAATCAGGATCACGGCGTTGAACAGCGCGATCCACAGGTAGATTTGCAAGGTGTTGAGCGCGGCGAAGATCGGTGCTTCCAGGCGCGGGCCGCCGTGGGTTTCGAGCATGGCGTTCATGCCCCGGGCCAGCAGCCAGACCAGGCCGGCCCAGGCCAGCAGGGTAAGCAACACATCGATAATCCACATCACCAGGTTCTGGCGGGTTCTGACCAGTTTCATCGTCACGCCTCCTCTTGGGCAGGTTTGATACCACGATCCGGGCTGACCCAGCGGGCGCGTTTCTGGTGCTGGTTGAACAACACCTTGGGAAAGCTGACCAGGGTGGTGAACAGACTCACCAGCCAGAACACCATCGGGTACCACACGGTCCAGAACAGGGTTTTCCACAGGTCTTTTTCGTAGCGCCGGTCAATCAGGATGCTCACCGCGAACTGCAGCAGGCACACCATCGCCAGCACCAACCCGGTAAACGCCGGCGGCACCAGGGAGTCGACGGTAATCGCCGGCGGCAACACCATGAACTTGCCCAGGCCCCAGAACACTACCGAGAGCAGGAAGGTGAACGCCCAGCCGGTGGACAGGCAATATTCGAACAGCAGCGGCCACAGGTAGCGATGGCGCCATTGCCAGATGCCACGGATATTCTTGAACAGCACTTCAGCGCCGCCTTGGGCCCAGCGCAGGCGCTGTTTCCACAGGCCGCCGACGGTCTCGGGCATTAGGATCCAGCACAGCGCGCGCGGTTCGTAGAAGATCGCCCAGTGATCGAGTTGCAGCTTCCAGCTGACATCGATGTCCTCGGTGATCATGTCGGTGCTCCAGTAATCGATGCGGTCCAGCGCCTTCTTACGGAACGCCACCACCACACCCGACACCGTGAAGATCCGCCCGAATACGCGCTGGGTGCGCTTGATCAGGCCGATGATCGAGGAGAACTCGCCCACCTGTACCCGCCCGATCAGGGTCGAACGTGTGCGCACACGCGGGTTGCCGGTGACGGCGCCCAGGCGCGGGTTGTCGAGCATCGGCGCGACCATGTAGGCCGCCGCGTTTTTGTCGAGCAACGCATCGCCGTCGATGCACACCAGGTATTCACTGCGCGCCGCCACCGCCCCCATGCGCAGGGCCACGGCCTTGCCCTGGTTCTGCGCCAGGTGCAGCACGCGCAGGCGTGGGTGTTGCAGCGCCAGCGCGTCGAGTATCGCAGCGGTGTTGTCGCTGGAGCCGTCGTTGACCGCAATCACTTCGATGTTCGTGTACACCTGGCCCAGGGCGGCGGCCATGGTGTCGGCGACGTTATCGCCTTCGTTGTAGCAAGGGATGATGATCGAGATCAGCGGGTTGCCGGCCAGGGTCGGCGCCGGCGTGTCTTCCTCCCACGGCCAGTGGCGTTCCCAGTGCAGCCAGAAGTACAGGCCGCCGGCGATCCACAACGCGGACATGAACAGCGGGTAGAAGAAGACGAAGTCCATCAGGAACTGCCCGGTGACCAGGAAGATCAGGCCCAGGGGCACGCCCAATACCAGTGCCAGCACGAATATAGCCAGGATTCTGTCGAACATGATCAAGGGTTCCACTGGTTGGAAAGGGCCGGACGTACCGTCTTCAGGTCCGGGGAATTTTCCAGGAAGTTGTCCGGGTAGTAGCCAAAGCTCTTGACCCCCTGGCGTTTGAGCACGCCCATCCATTGCGCCAGTTGCTCAGCGCTGATATCCGGTGCGGCTTTGGTGCGCCAATCTTTGGCTTGCAGCTCGAACACAGTTTTTTCCATGGCGCCCGGACGGGCCTTGACTGTCGCCACCAGTCTTTCCAGCCAGGCATTGGAGGTCTTCACTTCCTCGCCTTCCATCAACGGCATGGCCATCGGCGCAGTCCAGTCGTAGGTCTGCAGGAAGTCATCGAGGTTCTGCGCGAACCAGGCCTCGCTGTCCGGGTTGAGCATCGGTTCGGCGAAGATATTGCGCGCGGTCTGCACCTGCGGCCCGGCAATGGCGCGGACCTTGGTGGTCAGTTCCTGGGTGAAGTCGATCAGGTAGCGGCTCTTGAAGCGGGTCCAGCGTTGCAGCGTGGTGGGGTCGGCGCGCAAGGCGGCGACAGTGTCCGGCAGACCATTGGCCGCGTACGCCTTGAGCGCGGCGGGGCTGGCGTCTTCGAAGTCCGAGAGCACGGCGTCGTCGTGGTACAGCACACCGTCGATGGCGCTGTTGCGGGCCAGGTCTTCGTAGATTTCGCCGATGATTTTGCGCACCTGCGGGTCGAACGGCGACAGGCGTTTGTACTGGTCAGGGTCAGGGCCCAGCCTGGCGGTTTGCGGGTCCCAACGGGTCACGCGTGGCAGCTTGGGGTCGAGGGCGAAACTGAGCACGGGCATCCAGGCATACACGGCGGCGTGGGCACGGGTGTGCAATTGCCAGGCGACGCGGTTGAACAGGTCGGCGCGCACCGGCAAGTGACGGTTGGGGAAGTAGAGCGAGTGCACCAGGCCGTCACCCTTGGGGTCGGCGAAGGCTTGCAGGAAAACGGTGCCGGCGCCCATGTCCACCACACGCTGCACCAGTACGTCGAGGTTGCGCGCCTGCTGGGCCGGGTCGGGGTCGTAGACGTTGTCCAGGTCCACGTGCAATACGCGCATCGGTGCCGGGGTCTGTGCGGCGACGATGCTGTTGGCGAAATGCTCGCCGTCCGGGTCGGACGCCACCAGGAAGCGCGGGCTGTTCATCAGATCACTGGCGCTGTCGAGTCCGTCTTCCAGCGTCAGGGCCATCTGGTAGCCCTGCTCGCTGACGACGGCCAGGGAGGTGCCTTTGGCCGCGCCGTATGGCCATACCCATACCCGTGGCGCCTTGCCGGTGACTGTGCGGATTTTTTGCGTAATGGCCGCGACGTCCGCACGCATCCGCGCCTGGAATTGCGCGTCGGTTTCATAGCGTTTGGTCGCCGGGTCGTAGCGCAGCGAGGTCGCCGCCGGCTCGAGGTTGCCCTGGGGATTGGCCAGAATCCCGGTGTGGCTGGCGTCGGTGTGCGCGGCGATTTCCACCAGGCCCGACTGGGACACTTCACGGATCTGCTGCCAGGTGAGGAATTCTCCACGCGGGCGCGGTGACCCGGCGAAGTCCACCGGTTTGTCCAGCGGCGTGTCGATCCAGTAGCCCACCGGCGCCAGTAACGCCGGCCAGTGGTAGGCGCGCAGAATCGGCATTACACGGGTGTAGAAGCTTGTATAACCGTCGTCGAAGCTGAGCATGATGGCTTTGGGCGGCAGCGCCGGGCCGCCGTTGCGCGCGGCCAGGATCTGGTCGACGCTGACCGCCTGGTAGCCGTTCTCGCGCAACCAGGCCAGTTGTTCGATCAAGCGTTCGGTACGCACCGCCACCACCGCCTGATCCGGGTCGCGATCATTGACGTCATGGTAGGCAATGCCCAGGAAATGGTTTTTCGGCCACGGCGCTTCATTGAGCGCGGTTGGCCGCTGCGCGGGTGGGGTATAGGGCGCGGGTTGCTGGGCGCACGCGGCGGCCAGCATTAGACCCAGGACCAACAAGCAACGGCTGAGGACGGTCATGGTCAGGCTCTTCTAGAAACGGTAAGTGAGGTCGACGAGCAGACGCAGATCGCGTTCGCGGTCGCCGTCATAAGGTCGGCTGATCAGGCTGAGGTTGGCGCCCATTTCCAGTACGTCGTTCCAGCGAAAGCGCTGGCCGTAGCCGACAAGGCCGATGCCGCCGGTGGAATAGTCGCGCTGGCTATAGGTGCCCGCGCCGATCTGGAACTGCTGGCTCCACTGGGTCTCGTAGCGGTGATAGAGCACGTGGTTGACGTTGATCACGGGCAACACCGTTAAGTCCGACTTCGGGTTGAAGTACGCGGTGTCTTGCTTGCTGTTGCGGCTCGCGCCGACTTCCAGGCCCAGGTCGACTTGCACATGGGGCGAGCTGTAAAGGCCCTCGCGGCCGCTGAGCAGCGCTTCGACGCGGTCGTTGCCGTCGCTGAAGTGCGACGGGCTGAGGGTCAGTTTCCACTCGCGGCTTTCATTGGCGCGCCAGCGGATAAAACCACTGCCGCCATTGGCGGTGACGCCGTCGTTCAAGGCGCGCAGCGGCGTGGTGGTGAGCAGGTAGCCGACGCTGCCGCCGTACTGCCAGTGGTCGTTGATGTCGCGGGCAATCGACACTGCCGCCCCTTGCTTGGAGCCATCGCCATAGGAGTGATTGGACACCTCGGCTTCGATCGTCATGTCGCGGGTACGCCGCTCCACGCCCACGCGCTGCCAACGGTGCTGGCCGGTGCCTTCGCTGAAGTCGGCGGTGGCGTAGCCGGCACCGGCGAACAGGCGCCAGTCTTCGTCGATGGGCGGCGTGTAGATCACGCTTTCAATGCCCCAGTCGCGGCTGCCGGTCACGGCGCCTGCGTCGTTGTTGTTGCCGCCGCCGTAGCTCTTGCCGGTGTAGGCCTCGACGCGCAGTTCAGCCATGTCATGCACATCGCGCAGGCGGTTGAGACGTTGCACCTGGCGGTTGTCCGGGTTGCGCACGACCACGTCGTCGGTGAGGGCGTCCATCTGGCGCCACTCCTGCAGGTCCATGGCGGTGTAGGCCTGGGACACTTCCAGGCCGATGTCGCGGGGCGCCTGGGCTTCGGTTTCCTTGAGGGTGCCTTCGGCGCGGCGCGGCCAGTCACGGGCGCGGTACATGTCGGCCTGGGCGATGCGCAGGCCGATATTGCCTGGCGCCTTGGCCACCAGCGCTTCCAGGTTGGCTTCGCTGCCCGGCAGGTCGCCACCGAAGGTGCCGGCCTGGGCGGAGAGTTGCTGCGCGTCCATCCAGTTGTCGTTGGGGTTGCCAATCGGCAAGCCCTTGAGTTCGACGCGGGGCTTCTGTTCTTTGGCCAGGGTGTCCGCGACCTGGCGGGCATCCTCGACCTTGTCACTTTCCAGCAGGGCGTAGAACAACGCGGTGCTGTCGTCGACGCGGTAACTGGCGTCGGCATCCGGCGCACTCAACACCTGGCGATACAAGGGTTCGGCTTTTTCCGGCTGGCGCTGGTCGAGGTACGAGGCGGCCACCCAACGCAACGCGTAAGTGGGCAATTGCACACCTTCAGCGTTGAAGGTCTGGTATTCGCGGATCACCTCGGCGGTGCGTGCCCTGGCCTTCAGCGCGCCCAGGCGGTCGATGCGCCAGCGCACCACGTCGTCATGGGCGCTGGCGTCCGGGGTCCAGCGTGCGATCAGTCGGTCGTAGTCACTGAGGGCGCGGTCGGCGACCACGTAGCGTTCTTTTTCGGTACGCGTGGCGAACTCGGCGATGCGCACGCGCTCGGCGGCCAGGTCGCCTTCCAGGCGGCGCTGGGTCACCGCGTCCACCAGGCCCGGACGCCTGGCCGACAGGCGCAGGGCAGCTTCCGGCAGGCGCGCCTTTTGCAGCGCGACGATGTATTCACGCGCCACGTCGGGCTTGTCGCCGGCACGGATAAAGGCCTGGTCGAACTCGAACAGTGCGTCGTAGTTCAGGCCGGCGCGGGTCAGCGCATAGCCCAGGGCCATGCGGCGGTTGGGGTCATTCGGTTGCGCCGCCACCAGCGCGCGCAGGCGTTGCACCGCCTCATTGGCCTTGCCGCCATCGGCCTGGGTGAGCGCCAGGCCCAGTTGCAGGTCGATATTATTCGGTTCGCGCAGCAGCGCCTGGCGATAGACCGCCTCGGCCTGGGCCCACTGCTTTTGATTGCGATAGGTGCGCGCCACCGTGGCCAGTGCCTGGGTGGTGAGATTGCGATGCTTGCCCTGTGCCTCATACACCTTCACCACTTCCGCGTCCTGCCCGGCCCAACCGGCAATCACCAGGTGATCACTGACCTGGCCTGGCGTCTGGCGCTCGGCGGACAGCTGGCGCAGTTGGGTCAATGCCGGTGTGAAGTGACCGTTGCGCGCCTGGATGATCAGGGCGTCATAGGCAGGGTCGGCCACGGCATAGGCAGGCATCAGCAATTGGCTGCACAGGCCTGCTGCGATGAGCAGCCGCAACCGGCCTGAAGCGCTGAGTGGAGGGATTGGCAACATGTCGTCGGCTTCCTTACAAGGAAAGCCGCAACGATGGGTGATCCTGAGCGATGTGCATCAGGGTGTCGGCGTCTCGGGACCCGACCTAGCTTTCCTGGGGCAACTATCTCTTAGCCAGGCAGGGGCAAGGGCAATTCAGAACAATTGTTCAGAATTGGCTGACACAGATTCTTTGCCAGTCACAAAACAACTGTGGGAGGGGGCTTGCCCCCGATAGCGGTGGGCCAGCCACAGATAAGTTGACTGACACTCCGCCATCGGGGGCAAGCCCCCTCCCACATTGTTAACTGCATTTCAGGATTATTGCGCGCCGCCCATGGCACCGGCTTTGGACATCACGAAGCTGATGAAATACTCGACGGCCACACCGCTGACCGGCTGACAGAGACTTTTGCCAGGCACAAAACAAAATGTGGGAGGGGGCTTGCCCCCGATAGCGGTGGGTCAGCCACAGATAAGTTGACTGACACTCCGCCATCGGGGGCAAGCCCCCTCCCACATTGTTAACTGCATTTCAGAATTATTGCGCGCCGCCCATGGCACCGGCTTTGGACATCACGAAGCTGATGAACTGCTCGTCGGCCACACCGCTGACCGGCTGACAGGGGCTTTTGCCAGGCACAAAACAACTGTGGGAGGGGGCTTGCCCCCGATAGCGGTGGGCCAGCCACAGATAAGTTGACTGACACTCCGCCATCGGGGGCAAGCCCCCTCCCACATTGTTAACTGCATTTCAGGGTTATTGCGCGCCGCCCATGGCACCGGCTTTGGACATTACGAAGCTGATGAACTGCTCGACGGTCATCTTCTGGCCGTTGAAGGTCACTTCGTTGTTGGCGTAATGCAGCTTGGATACCACGTCGGTGCCCACCAGGGTTGCCAGTTGAGTGCCCACGGCCACGCCGCTGACCATCTCGGCCGCCATTTGCGATTGCTGTTCGATGGCTTTAGGGTCAGTCACGCCGCCGACCTGGGCTTGCAGCGCGGCCACGTCGCTGATCATCGGTTTGGACAGGGTGAGATTGGCGTCCAGCAGCGCAATCATCTGCTTGCCCAGCTCAACCGGTGGCAGTTCCATGGAGGCCGGCTTGGCCAGGTCCAGGACAAGGTTGAACTTGCTCTCGCCATGGGTGGTTTTCAGCGACAGGTTTTCCACCGCCACTTGCGGCTTGGCGGCCAGCACCTGGTTGACGTTGGCTTCGGCCAGGGTCTGTTCGGCTTCGGTCAGTTGCAGCTCGGGCGCGGGTTGACCGGCAGCGGCGGCGGCTTGCACCGGCTGCATCTTGTCCTGGTAGAGCTTGGTCAGCACCAGCATTGCCGGGATGTCGACGTTCTTCATGCTGACGGCCATGGCGGCCGAGCCCACGGGCTTACCCTGGTAACCGATCTCGTCGATCTTGTAGTCGACGCGGCCGGCCAGGTTGTTGTCCTTGGTCTCGCTGGAGTCTTTCTGCTCGAAACCCTTGAGGGTCAGCACAGACTTCTGCGGGCCGAAGGTGACCTTGGTGTCGGTCAGTTCGATGGTGTTCTGGCCGGTGTAGAAACCGAACGTGGATTTGGCCAGGTTGCTGGCAACGGTCAGGCCGGCCAGTTCAGCTGCGAACGCGTCGCCATTGGCATCGACGGCCGCGACCTTGAGGCTGTTCATGTAGCCGTCGGCCTTGACCTTCTGGCCTTCGGCGCTGCTGTCGAATTCCAGGTTGGCGCCGGAGAAGCTCACCGAGGACTTGTCGTCCTTGAATTCCAGGGGCAGCAATTCGACGTTGCCGTTGACCGAACGGCTGTAGCCGATATTGGCCACACCTTTGAGCGGCGACACGTCTTTGGCGGCGGCGAACCATTGTTCAGTGGTGGCGTTCTTTTCCAGTTCGTAGTGACTGGTGGCCATCACCGGCAGCCATTTCAGGGTGACCAGGCGCGAGAACGGCAGCGGGCCGTGTTCGATATGGTCGACGAACAGCAGCTCGGGGTTGGGGTTTTGCTCGCCGAACACACGGCCCTGGCCTTTGAGGCGGTAATGGGCGGTGCTGCTGAACACACCACGGTCCAGGGAGACCAGCTCCAGGGACACACTACCGTCCACGCCGGCCATGGAGGTCTGCAGTTCCTTGTTGGCGTTCTGGATCGCGGTTTGCAGGACCGGCTCCAGTTGTTTACCGGTGTACCAGGCACCGCCTGCACTGACGACGCCAACGGCGACAACGAAACCCAAAAGAACGACTGCTGGCTTATTCATGAAGTGACCTGATCAAATCCTGTGAGAAGTGGGCTGTCTTCCTTGAACCCCGGAGGGGTCCTTGTAGGAGCGAGCTTGCTCGCGAAGAACTCATAGGCACCGCGTTTATTCAGAATGCACGCGTTATCGTTGAGGTTTTTCGCGAGCAAGCCCGCTCCTACAGTAGTGGCCCGTGTGGCCGAAAGGCTGGGGAAGATTAGCACTGGCGGGCGCAAACGGCCCAGCCTTTCAGAAGGATCAGTTCATCAGGAGTTCAGGAGTACTCCAGCTCTATTTCATCCAACTGGTGATCAAAACTCTTCAGGCGCGCCGTCCAGGTGTAGACCAATACCTCGAACTCACGGTGTATCACCGCGTTGCCGGGGGTGTCGGTCTTGGGGTCGCAGAAATCCAGCTGATAGCGCTCGCGGGCCATTTGCGTGGCGACATCGGACAATTCCCGCGCGTTATTCAGCCAATGCCTGCCGTCAGCGACCTGTCGATCCAGCACGACACATTGCGTCTTCAGCACTTCGAGGCTTTTTTCCAGGGGCGTGCCGGTGAGGTCGCCCATGACTTCCTGGAACGTGCGACCGGGTTGCCAGTAGCTGCCCCAGAAATAGCGGTCAAACACGGTTTCGACACGGCGCAGGGCCACCTTGGTGTCCCAGATTGCGACGCGGGTCTTGCCTTGTTCCAGCAACTTTCGCTTCACCCGTTGGTTTTGATAGGAGGCCCAGGCCACCACGCCGATGGACAAGGTGCCGATCACCAGGCAGGCGCTGTCGAGAAAGACCATGGCCTTGTCGAGTTGGTGGGCGAGCATGACGCCGTAGAAATACGCGGCCGATAACAGCACCAGTGCCAAGAGCACGCACCAGAAAGCGGGAGCATAAGGGTTTTTCATTATTGGAATCCCCATGAGCAAACGCGAGCAGTGTCGAGTGAGGCTTCACGACGCCTCACCTGACAAAGCATAGCTATCACCTCACGGTTTGCCGGGTTTTATCCCTTGCGTTCGTCCGCTTTCCCAGCCGCCGCCCAGCGCCAGGAACAGGTCGATCTGGCTCATCGCAACCTGGGTGTTGGCCGCCGCCAATTGCGCGCGCATGGCAGTGTAGGTGCGGGTCGCCTGCAGATCGGCGAGAAACGACTCGCGCCCGGCCTGAAAGAAGCGGTGGGTCTGGTCCGCCGCCTCGCGCGCCGAACGCTCGGCGTCGGCCAGCGCTTCACGGCGCTGCAGCATCGCGGTGTACTGCGCCAGGCCGGTCTGAGTTTCGCGGATAGCATTGAGTACCACCCCATCGAAATGCGCCAGGGCGCCCTGGGTCGCGGCTTCGGCTTCGTGAATGCGTGCGCGGGCGCCGTTGGTTGGCACTGTCCAGCTGATCATCGGGCCAAAGCCCCAGCGATTGGTCGCAGGCTGGCCGAGGTTGTCGAGCAGGCCCACCGTGCCCACCGTGGCGCCGATGGCGATGTCCGGGTACAAGGCGCCGGTGGCTACGCCGATGCGCGCGGTCGCAGCGGCCAGCTGGCGTTCGGCCTGGCGCACATCCGGGCGGCGCTTGAGCAACGTCGCACCGTCGCCCACCGGCAACAGCTGGGCGATGTGCGGCAACTCGGCGCAACTGCCGGTGCCGGCCGGCAATTGATCGAGGGGCTTGGCCAGCAGCATCGACAGACGGAACAACCCGGCCTGACGCGCCGCTTCGTAGCGCGGCATATCGGCGCGCAGGGATTTGTATTGGGTTTGCGAGCGCGTGACTTGGGTTTCATCGCCACGGCCGGCGTCGCGCAGGCGCTGGGTGAGCTTGGTGCTTTGGGCTTGCAGGTCGAGGGACTCGTTGGCGATGGCCAGCTCTTCGTTGGCGGCGCAGACCTGGGTGTAGGCGCGCACCACATCGGCCACCAGGGTAATGCGCGCGATATCGGCGGCCGCCTGGGCCGCATCGGCGTTGGCCTGGGCGCTTTCGATGCCGCGCTGCAAGGTGCCGAACAGGTCGAATTGATACGAGGTGGTGATGCCCACGCTGCCGATGTTGCCCACCGGCACTTTGTCCGCCAGCAGGAAGGCTTCGCCGGACTCCTGCAAGCGCTGCGCTTCGGCCTTGGCCCCGGCACTCCAGCCACCGGCGGATTCGGCCTGCTGGGTCTGGTAGCGCGCGCGTTGCAAGTTGGCCGCGGCCACGCGCAGGTCGGTGTTGGAGGCCATGGCCTGGCGCACCAGTTCATCCAGGCGCGGGTCTTTGTACAGCTTCCACCAGTCCGTCGGCACGGGCGCCGACACCACGTTATTGCCCTCGCCGGCGATGGCACCTTGCAGGTCGTCACGGTTGACGGCGGCCGTGTCCGGCAACTTGTAGTCCGGGCCTACCGCCTGGCAGGCCGACAGCAACACCCCCAGCGCAGCGGTGGCCAGCAGTTGCTTCATGGCTGGTCTCCGGCGTTGGTCTTGTCGTCGATGATCGACACGGTCGCGGTACGCCCGGCGATCATGCGGAAGTCCGCCGGCACGTCATCAAAGGCGATGCGTACCGGAATCCGCTGGGCCAGGCGTACCCAACTGAACGCCGGGTTGACGTTGGGCAGCAGGTTGGAACCGCTGCTGCGGTCGCGGTCCTCGATACCGGCGACGATACTCTGCACATGCCCATGCAGGCGGGCGTTGTCGCCGATCACGCGGATATCCACGCCCATGCCGACGCGGATGCCGTCCAGTTTGGTTTCTTCGAAATAGCCGTCGATATGGAAGGAGTTGCTGTCCACCACCGACAGCACCGGGCGGCCGGCGGTGACGAATTCCTGGGCACGCGGCGCGCGGTCGTTGACGTAGCCGTCCACCGGGCTGCGGATCACCGAGCGGTCAAGATTGAGCTGGGCCGAATCCACCGTCACTTGCGCTTCGGCCAGGGCCGATTGGGCACGGGCCACGCGGGACTGGCTTTCTTCCAGTTGCTCGCTGGGCACCAGGTTGCCCAGGCCACGGTTACGCTTGTACTCGCGCTGGGCCTGGGCCAGGGTTTCCTGGCGGTCGGCCACGGCGGCCCGGGCCTGGCGCAGGGCCAGCTTGAAACGGTCCTGATCGACGGCGAACAGCACCTGGCCTTTGCTCACCAACTGGTTGTCGTGCACATCGACACGCTGAATCAGCCCGGACACGTCCGGGGCGATCTGCACGATGTCGGCGCGGATGTGGCCGTCACGGGTCCAGGGCGCAAACATGTAGTACATGACCATGCGCCACACCACGACGACCGCGAAGCTCACGATCAACAGCGTCAGGACGACACGGCCGATAGTCAAAAAAGGTTTTTTCATGTCATCAGATATCGACTGAGTGAGTCCACCGCGCCCAGCAACAGCGCGTACAGCCCCACATTGAACAATGCCCGGTGCCAGACCAGGCGATAGAAGTGCATGCGCGTCAACAGCCCATGCAGCACCAGAAACAACACATAGGTAATGCCCATCAGCACCAGCAGCGTGGGCAGGAAGACGCCGCTTATATCCAGGTCACCGATCATAAGGGCGCTCCATCCGGTAACGGCGCTTCGATTTCCGTGCCGCCAATGAACTCCACGCCGGGCAACAGCGCCAGGCGCAGGCCGGCCAGGGCATGCAGCAGGTGCAGGCGCGTGTCATCGGCGTCTTGCAGGCCCTGGCCGTTGAGGGCGCGGCGCGTGCGGTCCAGGGTCATCAGCAGACCGCTGGGCGCGGGCAAGCGTTCACCGGCCTTGAGGCAGGCCTTGAAATAACCGCCAACGCCTTCCACCACCTGGTTGAGCAGCACGCGCGGCACGCCGAGGATGCGCGGCGAGTAGGCGAGCAGATCGAGCAGGTTCAGCGCCACGCGCAAGTCGCGCAGGGCGGTACCGGTGTCCTGGCCCGTGAGGCCCAGGCGCGGCAGGTGCTGCATCAGGCGGTCGAGCATTTGCGCGGCCATGTGCCGATGTTCGGCCAGGGTGGCGGGCTCGGTGAGGCTGACGATGTCGCGCCAGCTGAAACGGGTCAGGCGCTTGGCCGCCAGTTCGGCGCCGAAGGGCCGTGCGATCAGGGTCCATACAAAGGCAAACAGCAGGCCCACGGGCCCGGCCAGATTGACGTTGGCGAAGTTGAGGAAATCCGCGTCATAGGCGCCCTGGATGCTGATGAACGACGAGGTGTTGACCAGCGTCAGCAGCATGCCCAGGTAGAACCGTGGCTGCACGGTGAGGGTGCCGATGCAGATGAACGGCACGGCGAACGCCAGCACCAGCATGGGGAAATCGTGCAGGTTGGGCAGCACCAGGAACAGATAGAGGCTGGCGAACAGCACCGACATGGCGGTCCAGAAAAAGAACCGATAGATCTGCGGCGCGGGGTCGTCCATCGAGGCGAAAAAGCTGCACGCCACCGCCGCCAGGATCACCGCACTGCCGCCGTCGGTCCAGCCCAGCAAAATCCACAACACCGAGGCGACGATGATCGCGGTGACGGTGGAAAACGCCGAGTAGAACATCAGGCCACGATCCAGGAATGGCGTGAGCCGGCCCAGGCGCCAGTGGCGGTAGACGGCGCGCCAGGTGTCCTGGCTTTCGCACTGAATGGCGGCTTGCAGGCTGCGGCAGTCCTGCCACAGGTCGACCCACTCACCGAGGCGGTACAGGGCGTTGGAGAACAGCAGCGTGTGGCGGTCGTCCAGCGCTGCGCCCTGGGGTTGCGCAGCGTCGATCTTGTCACGCAGCACGCGCCAGCGTTCCAGTGGCGCGGTTTCGGTGGTGCTTTGCAGCCAGGCGTTGGCGGCTTGCAGCAACGGCGTGAGCCGATCGAGAAATTGCGGCGCGCGATGTTCAATGGCGTACACCGCATCGTCCAGGGCATCGATCACCGGCAACAGGTGAATCATCCGCCCGCGCAATTCCTTGGTGTTGCGCACCGTCTGCGGCCGCGCGCCTTCGTGGGGCAACTGGCCGATCATCAACTCGAGGGTGTTGAACGTGGCGACCATGCCGCCGCGCAGGCCGCTGATGGCTTCAGGCGCCACATCGCGGGTGAGAAAGCGCTGGCTGTAGACTTGGGCGTCGCTGAACCACTTGGCAACCGAGCCATCGAACACCGGCATCAGGCGACGCGGCCAGAACATCGCACCCACCACGGCCGCCACGGCGATGCCGAGGAAGATTTCCTCGGTACGCGCCTCGGCCACATCCCACACCGCCAGGGGGTTGTCCACCACCGGCAGGGCAATCAGCGGCAAGGTGTAGCCGGCCAGCATCAGGGCGTAGCTGTTGGCAGTGCGCAGATGCAGGGAAAGGAACAGCAAGGTGCCCGTCCACAGGGCGATCACCACCACCAGAATGTAGGGTGACTGCACGAACATCGGCACAAAGAACACCGCCGCCGCCGCGCCCATCAAGGTGCCGATTGCACGGTACAACGCTTTGGAACTGGTGGGGCCGACAAACGGGCTGGAGACGATATACACCGTAGCCATGGCCCAATACGGACGCGGCATTTGCATGAGCATGGCGATGTACAGCGCGATCATCGACGCGGCGAAGGTACGCACCCCGTAGAACCAGTCGCGAGCAGGCGGAAAACCGGTAAAGAATCCGTTCAAGGCGCTACCGCCTCGGCCGCCTCGAAGGCGCGCAGCACGCGCAGCGCGGCTTCCAGATCGGTGGCGGCGATGTCTACCAGGACTTCCTTGCGCAGGCGCACCAGTTGCGCTTCCACTGCCTGCACCAGCTCACGGCCGCGCTCGGTGAGGCTCAGGGCCTTGGCGCGACGGTCATGGATGTCTTCGGTGCGGCACACATAGCCATCGCTGCACAGCCGGTCGAGCAGACGCACCAGCGACGGGCTTTCCATGCCTGAAGC
Organism: Pseudomonas sp. 28 E 9; assembly: GCF_900004785.1. Classification (NCBI taxonomy): domain Bacteria; kingdom Pseudomonadati; phylum Pseudomonadota; class Gammaproteobacteria; order Pseudomonadales; family Pseudomonadaceae; genus Pseudomonas; species Pseudomonas sp. 28 E 9. The sequence continues at coordinate 17,095 of NZ_CVTK01000035.1, forward strand.
CTGGGCCACTTTGACCTGATGCACACCGTCGCCCAGGCGGCCAATCATCAACAGCGGCACGGCGCAGGCTTCAGAGATGCCATAGCTCACCAGCGTGGCCTGGCAGATTTTGCGCCAGTTACGGGCGCCCACCACCATGCTGCTGCTGAGGTTCATCTGGAGTTGTTCGAGGGATTGGGACACTGGATAGTTCGCATACAGTTAGTTTGCTAACTATCAATATGGTGGAGGAAGGGTTCGCCGTCAAGTTTTGAAACAATTTCGCAGATGAGTGGTGGGATGTGGCTTGAGTAAAGCGGGTTTTAGGGTAGGCATCAGCAAATCGCTGATATTCGCCATACGACAAACAAAATGTGGGAGCTGGCTTGCCTGCGAAAGCGGTGGTTCAGTTGAATATTCAGTGACTGACCACACCGCTTTCGCGGGCAAGCCCGCTCCCACATTAGGTCAGCGTCGGCCTCATGCCTGCTGTTCAGCCTGCCCATCCAGACGACGCTGAATTTCACCCATCATGTCCAAGCCATCACGCAATGAGACCAGCACGGCCGTGACCAGGTGATGGAGGTTTGGATTGTCCGCCGCAGAGTTCAGGGTTTCCAACAACTCAGTACCGATACGCACGCGACTGCGCGCCGTTTCGTGGAGCAAATGCGAAGGGGCAAAGGTGTTGAAGGCCAGGACGGGAACGTTGGTGGGGTTGGTTTGAAGCGGCTTGTATTGGTCCATCGATAAAACCTCACAGATATGAATTTGAACCACCTTCTCCCGTCGCCAAACGAGTAAGGGTGGCAGCTGTACGCAGGTTGGCGAACCGGTTATCTGTGAAACCCGGCAGATCCGAAGATCTCCCGCGCACAGCCGCCATAGAAACCAATGCCTTCATCCGAGGAAAAACGCACGGTATATGTACGCTGTAACGCGTCACAGAATTTCGGATCGCCAAATCCGATCGCCGATGTGCGGCGACAGCAGGACTATAAAGATCACACCCTTTCTCCGCAACAAGGGAACGTGAAGAGCGCTTCTTTGCAGGAATCGCAATTCATCTCTGGACGGTCGGGACAGTCTGACTCTGCAGTCAGAGAACCATGGTCGCTCGAAATCCCTGATGATGCCGAAATGCTGGCCTCTTTCCGTATCTATAGGTAATCTTCAGTAGAAGGCTTAGTTCGCATTTTTAAATGGACGAAAAATGGAGCATAGGAATTGAGCAAAAAAACTAAACACTCCGAATTCAGGTGCAGCGCACACCTAACAATGCTAGTTGAAAATTTTATTATTTTTTGCAAATCTCCCATAGACCGCTATTTAGGCAATGCCGATTTTTCAGCTACTCCTCTACTCCAAAAAAATAAATACTAGAGAGACCACTATGAATTCTAATGCTGCGGAAAACACCAATATAGCTGAGGGCACTGATGAAGAACCCACGCCCGCAATCATAAACATATTAAATACATCAATATTTGAGATAAGCTTAGAAAAAACCCAACTTTCCGCGCCTTACAAAAATCCGAAAAAGAAAGAGATTCAAACCTATATTAAAGAACTTGCAGGAAGCATGCTGAAGAATCACAAAGGTCAAGAGCATCGCTTCGTCTCTGAACGTTGTGAAATGTCAACTCTTTCGAATAAGCTTATTACATCAAATTTTGAAAGTGCCTCTCGGCAAACAGCCGAACGCCTGCACCGAGTTGAAAGAGCGACTCAAGAAAAATTACAAAAAATAACCACCCTTAGAAAGGGCAGCCTATTACAGTCACACATAGAGTTATATGACGAAACATATATACTCTTTTTCAAAATAGATCATGCGGGATTTTTGGATGAAAACTTTGATTGGAAAGTAGGTCTCCCTGAAAAACAGATAGCACAAAAAAGCGCCATACTTAAAGTCAGCGACTCTATAATCGAGCAAATTTGGGTTGGTGATTCAAACGCAAAAATTTCAGAATATTGGTGGCGCGACTTTTTGGAGCTAGTACCATTATCCTCCCCTGAAACCAATACTAAAAGTGCCTTCGTAGCTATAGAAAAGCTTCTTATATCCACAGTAAAAAAAGTATCTAACAGTGATTATTGGACATTGCGCAATGCCCTGGTTAGTTATTTCAGAACCAATCAAAATTTTCAAATTCAATCTTTAGTTGATCAGGCTTTCACGTCCTACACCCCGGACAGTTCTGAAATCAATATGCAGAAGCTCATTGCTGACATAAGTGCATTACCTACGAAGTCAAGATTTGACCCGCAATTTGAAATCGCCCCAAACATTATAAAAGCCAAAATAAAGAAACAAATAAATCTCGCTGATAACCTTGAGCTGCGCATTACCGGCGAAATCAAGAATCATGATGAGACCTTTGATACCGGAGAGGATGCGGATGGAAGAAAGTTCTTAAAAATCTATTCCGAGGAAGGTTATAACGAGTTTCACAAGCAGGACAATTAGCATGGATATCAAAGAATCGATAATTTCAACTTTTACGAATAAATCGATTTTAATCTCTGAGAGCGAAAACAATTCAGAATACATTGCCAAATATTCTTGCGAAGAACTCCATGCACCGGGAATAAGTCAGCTGCTACAAGCGCTCTCGCGTATCCCAGGCAGGGACAGGCCAAAGATCACTCTACAATATAGCCACACCGAGGATAACGACGTTCTTGAAAGGAGTGAACAAAAGGAGCTTGAAGCTTTTGTAAACAACATTGACATCAACCTCCTTCATACCGAAAAAGAGGAGACAACAATCACTGTTAAAATCACAAAAATACCGCACGACCAAATATTATCCATATACTCCATTGAAGCAATTTCAAAATTTTTGGCTGACAAATCAATTAACTCCACACTCATTAAAATAAAAAACCTTTCTGAAAAAGCAAACACACTCGAACTACTAGACAAAACTCAAGGCTTTTCAACAGCGCTATTCTTTTTTAAAAACCGAGACACCCTTACTAAACAGAGACCTCCAAAAATATTACGAGACGACCTACTTTTAAAAAGAGAAAAATCAACTAACTTCGCAAATTCAGCTCAGCACAACTTCATTCCGGAAGATTTTAGGGTTATAACAGGCTCTCTACCGCCAGAATTACAACACACCTTTACACTTCTACTTCTAGCCTCATCGCTTATATTTATTTGCGACTATTCCAGAATTTTGGAAACAGGGGACATCAAATTAAAGCTTAATGGTTACAAAACAATAGAAAATACAATTAGCTCAACACAAAACCCAACAAGCATCGAGAATGCTGCTCTAATTTTCTTTGAAATATATCACTGGACATATAACGATGGGAGCACTATAGATAAAATCGGAATAGCTCGAAACATTATCTCCATCCATCTGGAAAAAGACTCCTTCACATCTATTCCAAAAGAAACTATTGCTTCGATTAGCTCTGGCTACCAGATATATCTAAAAGACAACTTAAAACAGTACATAGAAATAAAAAACAAAATCTCAGAATCCATTTAGAAGTCATCGGAGAAAGCCAGTGATTTGGCGAAAAATGTTGGCACTGCCTTTAGGTCTTCCATATTCGCTATTTACTCATTCTTTTTTTCAATATTCCTTTTCCGAATCGTCAGCGGAAAATCACCTACTTTAGAAGTAACAGAAGAAATTTACTGGATATTTTTCGCATTCTTATGCATCTCGATACTAGTGTGCTTTTATTCAATCAACGAATTATCAGACGAAAGATCCAGACTTCAAAGCTCATACATCAACATTAAAAATCGGTACAAAGATCTGATAACAGAAAAAGACTTGTCCAAAATTTTAAATGAAGACTTAGATCACATATCTGATATAGACTATATAAATCGCAGAGGGCGTAAAACCCAAATCCTTTGGGCAGTATCTCTTTTTATCATTTTTTTACTTATGACCATATTAAGAATGCGGAGTTATTACTCCTCCCTTCATTAAAAGCAACAATAGTTATTTAATTAATTTATGGACCTTTTCCTCAATAAACCCAAACACCTCCTCCGCCACGCTGTACTGAAACTGCTTACGCCGATGCTTGGAAAGCTTCCCACCGTTATCCAGGCACATCATTACCAGCTTCGACAAATCACTCCCACGTACGTCGTAGCGTTGGTTTACCGCCTTGATCACACGGTCGTAGCGGTCGAGGAATTCTGTTTCTTCGCGCAGTTCCACTTCCAGGGCACGGCGGGCCATTTGCAGGGTGAATTCGACGCAGCGGGTCGCATCCCAGTAGCGGTAGATAGAGGGATGGCCGATGAAGTCGAAGGCCATGTGGTCGACGTCCAGCCAAGTGACGTTCCAGAATTCCCGAACCGGTTGGGAGAAGGTCTTGAGTGCCTCCAGGTAGGCTTGCTCTTCGTGCTTCATGGCGACGGAGACCGGTAGCAACAAGCCATTTTCCAGTGCGCCGTAGTGGCAAAGCGTCTGGTGAATCAGGAAGCGAGACAGGCGCCCGTTACCGTCCATGAACGGGTGCAGGAAGACGAAGCCGAAAGCGGTGATTGCAGCCGCAACTAAAGGATCGACGCCTCGCACGGGCTGGTTGGCGAAGGCCATCAGCTCTTCCATCAATTCCTGGCAAAGCGCGGGGGCTGGCGGTACGTAGCTCACACCGGCTGCACCGCGGAGCCCGTTGTGTAGATGGTTTTGTTCGTGGCGAAACGCGACGGCTTTGTCGAAGGGGTTGGAGACGGTGCTGTTTTGCAGCTCGACCAAGTAGTCCTCGGTGAGCAAACGGCCTTCGTGAGCCTGGCGCAGGAGTTGAACGAAGCGACGGGATTTTTCTTCGCTGGGTTGTTCTTTTTCGATGGCAAATGAGTCGCGGGTTTCGTGCAGGTACGCCCACTGGATGGCGCGGTCCATCATTGCGGGTGGGAGGGTGGCCATGAAGGATTTGGCACGAGCCAATACATCAAGCGCCAACAACGCTTCCAGCTCAGGCGTTCGCTCTACGGTGGCGCAATAATGCAAAGAGCCCAAACCATTGAAATCCACTCGCCAACGACTGTTGCGAATACTGGGGCCAGTCACATAGCGCTGCGGGTCGAACAAGGGAACGACGCGCCCACGAACAGGAAGGGTGTGATCAAGCATTTTCCCGGTAAAGCATGGCGAGCCCTTTCAGAGAAAATTAACTTGAGCGATTAAATCCCAGTTTTTTTACCACTCACCAATTTTTTTTACATATTTGCGTTTTTCGGGATATTTTTTTACACCCCTCGCCCATCCTGCAACATCAGGTTCAACTTGCTGTGCAGGGGCGATTCCATGGAATGTTCCTCATAAACCTGTTCAACAGCGTCTAGCGGCAACCCTCAGGCTGCGGCGCCGGCACGTTGCATAACACGAACAACCGCGCCCTGGCGCCTCCGCCGTCCTGGCGACTGAGTTCGCGCCAGCCGTTCGGCAGCGGCGCGAATTCATCCGGCGCTTCGTTGCTGCTGATCAACCATACCCGCCGCGTTTGGACAGGCAGTGCTGACAGGCGATCCAGGTAGATGCGTCCGCCGTCCTGGTCCACCAGCGTACCGAAGCCATAGGCATTCGGTCGCGTCGAGGTGCCGTCGGGTTTGGGCGGGGTGTAAAGCTGCAACTGCGCGTCGGTCTGGTCGTAATACACGTAGCTGAGGTACCACATCATGTCGCTGAGGACGATGCGGTCGTCTTCCTGGTAATTGCGATTGACGAACTCCACCGGCACGTTGAATTGATCCTGCTCATCCACCTCGAAGTTGTTCTTCAGGCCCAGCAGTTCCATGCCAATAAACAGCACCAACAGCGCTGCGCCCAACCATGACAGGCGTGACGGCAAGCGGTCGATGGCCATCGCCAGGACGATCGGCAAACCCAGGGCGTACACCGTGAGATAGCGCTCGATAAAGACCGGCGAGATAAACGACACGCCGTACACCAACAGCAACGGCAGCAGGAAAAACAACGCAGGCAAACGAGCCCCGGGGTTGCGCCATGCCGTCACCCAGACCACCGCGATCAACAACAGCGGGAAGGTCCAGAACAGCGGTGCCCAGAAATCAACGCCTTCATCCTGCAACACGAACTGCCAGATCATCGAGGGCAGGGACAGCAGGTTGACCGGCTCTTCCCAACCAATGTCCCCGCCTACCTTGAGTTGTTCGACGTGCTGCACCAGGTCCAGAAGGTTCGGCAGCCAGGGCAGGTACAACACCACAATCGTGGCGTTGGCCACCCACCATGCCGGGCGCGTGATCAGACGCGGGCCTGGCGAGTGCAGCCCGAGGTACGCCCAGTGCACCAGCACACACAGCGCGGTGAAATAATGGGTGTAGAAACCGGCGCTCATCAACAGCACATAAGCGGCCAGGTAGCGTGTGCGCTCGGGTTGGCGCAGCCAGTAGACCAACGCCAGCGTCGCCCCCAACAGCCATACGCCGAGCAGCGAATACATGCGCACTTCCTGGCTGTAGCGCACCGCCGTCGGCAGCAGCGCCAGCAGGATGCCGGCCAGCAGCGCGGCGCGACGGGTGGACAGTTGCCGCGTCAGCCAGATCCCCAGGCCCACCACGACGGCACCGGGGATGGCGCTCATGCTCCTGATCGACCAGATGCTGTCGCCAAACACTTCGATCCAGCCGCGCAGCAGCACAAAATACAGCGGCGGATGCACATCGTGGGCGGCGTGAAACCACAGGTCGGCCAGCGCATATTCGCTGAGCAAGAGGCTCGAGCCTTCGTCACCCCAGATCGCCGCCGACGTCAGGTGGTAGAACCGCAGGACCATGGCCAGCGCCAGGATCGGCACCCACCAGAGGCGGCTGAGCCACCCGGCGCCGTCCCGGGTCAGGCGATTGAACGCAGGCAAGACCCGGACTTTTTCATTTTGCTCTACCACCGACCGACGCATATCGACTCCGTTACGACTGCCCTCTACAGGACAAACCCTGCGCATGCGCAAACACCGCCACTTTAGGCCAAAAGCGGTGGGCCCGTTGCTGGAATCAGACAAATCAACAATTTGCGTAGGCCTTCACCGAAGCACTCGTAGGATCAGGCTATGATTGCCCTCCTCCACGGACTCAGGATCAAGGAAACGTTATGCGTATCGGTTTGCTGTCACCTCTGGCTCTGGCCCTGCTGGCCGTTATTCCCCTGGCGGCCCAAGCCAGTTCCGACGACTCGTGCTACCCCGACTGGCGGGTCTCGCGTGACAGTCTCGAACCGTGCAGCAACCAGCCTTTCCTCAGCCCGGGCAACGATAGCCGGGTCAACCTGCGCCTGTTGCTGGCCGATAAAAAAGCCGCGCCGCTGACGCCCAATGCCTTGGGCGAAGAGGATTTGGCCCAAGGGTTCGGCCCGGTGCCGTTTCCGGTGTATCGCCTGATGCCGATTCCAGCCGCGAGCGATGAGCCCGATAACCAGGCGGACGATTCACGCACTGCCGAGCTCGACACCCTGCTCCAGCCGCTGGGCATCAAGCGCGAGGAATACAAGACCGCCGGCGAAGCCTTCCTCAATGGTGAAGGCAGCCGCTGCCGCAGCAACAATGACGACAGCGCCACGGCGTATATCAGCCAAGTGATCAAGGCCGATATGCCGCCGGCTGAGCGCGACGTATTGGTCAAAGCCCGTTTGCAGCTGCTGACGACCTGCGACTGGGACGGCCAGGTGGTGGACGCGCAGTTGACGCCCTCGGCCAAGGCCCACCTGTTTCGCACTTATTTGCAGGCCGCCGCTGACTTCTACAGTGGCCGCTTCGGTGACGCCGAGCGCGGTTTCGCCGCCGCTGCGACCAGCGATGCACCCTGGCTGAAGGAAACTGCGCTGTACATGACCGCGCGCACCTCGCTGAACCAGGCCCAGGCCCAGGCGTTCGACGAATACGGCATGCCGCAGCGCGAGCAGGTGGACAAGCCCGCGTTGAACCACGCCGAACAAGGCTTTCTCGCTTACCTGAAAACGTATCCACAAGGCGATTACGTTGCCTCCGCCCGTGGCCTGCTGCGCCGGGTGCACTGGCTGGCGAACGACGATGCCAGGCTTGCCGAAGACTTCACCTGGCAACTGACCGAGGCCACCGACGCCCAGCGCAATGTGAGCGTGGACGAATTGGTCGAAGAAGCCGACCTCAAGTTACTGATGGCCGGCAACACGTCGACGAACAGCCCGATGCTGCAGGTGGTCAGCGACCTGATGGCGATGCGTGCCCACACCCCGCCGCTGTTGAGCCGCGCAGACCTCGACAAGCAAAAAAGCACCTTCGCCAACGAGCCGGCATTGTTCGACTACCTGCAAGCGGCGTATGCCCTGTATGTCGAGCATCAACCCGACACTGCCCTCAAGCACCTGCCGGCGGACGTGCCGTCAACCCTGGACTATTTCGCCTTCAGCCAGCAAACCCTGCGCGCTCTGGCCCTGGAAGCCAAACAAGACTGGGCAGGTGCGCAAGCCCTGTGGCTGCAACTGCTGCCGCTGGCCAGGCAACCGCTGCAACGCGACCAGCTGGAGCTGGCCCTGGCGATGAACTACGAGCGCAGCGGCCAACTGGCCAAGGTATTCGCCGCCGACTCGCCGATCAGCGCCAAACAGGTACGTTACATCCTGCTGCGCAACGTCGCCGGCCCCGACCTGCTGCGCCAGCAGATCGCTAACGCCAGCGACCCGACCGAACGCCAGAGCGCACAATTCGTGCTGCTCTACAAAGACCTGTTGCACCGCCAGTTCGCGACCTTTGCCGACGACCTCAAGCAAGCCTCGTTGTCCGAAGACAAGCTCGGCACCAGCCTGGGCTACACCTACACCAGCGGCCAGACCTTGAAGCTGTTCCAGTGGAACGGTGACAAGGCCGAATCCGGCTACGCCTGCCCAGGCATCGCGCAAACCGCCGCGACCTTGCAGGAGGATGCAAAAAACCCCCACGCCCTGAACTGTTTCGGTGAGTTCATCCTGCGCAACAGCCTGGACGGCATGCCCCTGGAACAACCCCGCGCCGCCGGGAGCCTGGGCAGCACCGCCTCGGACTTCAAGGGTGAGACCTTCTCGCGCCTGGACGGCTACAAGCAGGTGATCGCCAACGCCAAGGCACCGAAAACCGACAAGGCCTACGCACTGTTTCGCGCCATCAACTGCTACGCGCCGGCCGGCTACAACAGTTGCGGCGGTGAAGACGTGGCGCCGGCCGTGCGCAAAGGCTGGTTCCGCCAGCTCAAGAGCGGTTACGCCGACACGCAGTGGGGCAAATCGCTGCAGTACTACTGGTGAAGTCGCTGTGGCTGGGCTTGCTGTTGCTGGCGAGCCCGGCCTTCGGCGCCGTCGACGCCCGTGACTACGACGCCTTCTGGTTGTGGAGCGGCGTCACGCCCCAGCCGGTGCTCAAGCAGGCCAAAACCCTGTACATCCTCCAGGGCCAGATCAACTCCACGCGCCGCGCACCGCAACGCGGCGTGCAACTGATCGCCCAGGGCATGAGCGTGCCGCGCATCACCCAGGGCACTGTCTGGGTGGTCTACCGCGCCCATACCTTGCACTGTCCGGAACCGGTCTACACCCAACTGCTCGGCCAGGTGCAACGCTGGCGTGACGCGGGCAACCCGGTGGTCGGCATCCAGATCGACTTCGACGCCCGCACCCAATACCTGCACGAATACGCCGCCTTCCTGCGCGACCTGCGCCAGCGCCTGCCGGCCGACCTGCGCTTGAGCATCACCGGCTTGATGGACTGGAGCAGCAACGCCGACCCGGCCGCCATCGCCCAGCTCAAGGGCGTGGTGGATGAAGTGGTGGTGCAGACCTACCAGGGACGCCACAGCATTCCAGACTACGCGGCCTATTTGCCCCGGATGAACCGGATGGGCGTGCCGTTCAAGATTGGTTTGATTCAGGGCGGGGAGTGGCAAGAGCCGGGGTATCTGCGGGGCAATGAGTGGTTTCGGGGGTATGTGGTGTTTTTGCAGAACCCTTGAATCTTCCAACCATGGAAAAAAACCGGGCATCGAGCCAAATGTCCTCTGTAGGAGCGAGCTTGCTCGCGAAAAACGTCAACGATAACGCGTGTTTCCTGATTGAACGCGGCGCCTGTGAGTTTTTCGCGAGCAAGCTCGCTCCTACAAAAAGCCATTAGGGCATTGAGCCGGTTTTTTGCAGGTGGCCTTAGAGAATTGGATGATATAAGTTACCTTTACTGCTTTAAGGGGTGATATATCATGCTTGAAACAGGAAAGCCCTATCCTCACAAAGGGTATATCTCAGAGAGAAGTGCTGAACTGATAAGAGGTATCGGGAACGGTATCGAAATAGCCCGCATTCGTCGTCGACTGAAAATTTCCACAATATGCAGCCGTGCAGGGATCACCAGACAGACGTATCAGCGGCTGAGACAGGGCGAGGCAGGCGTCTCCCTCGGTGTGCTGATGAATGTGCTTAGCGCGATGGACCTGGAGGAAGGTATGGCGAGCATCGCGTCGCCGGAACTTGACCAGGTTGGGATTACCATGAGCCTCGCCCGTGAGCCTGGGCGAGTTCGCACTGAAGGAGAACCCGATGTCCTGGACGCCGATTGGTAATGCCTTTGTTTATTCAGCCCACTCAGTCGGTGATCCGGTGCCTGTGGGCGAGGTGGCCATGCACGCCAGCGGGTTCGTCTTTCGCTACGCCAACAGTTGGCTGACGCGGCCCGATGCATTCGCGATTGACCCGCTGAACTTGCCCCTGACCCGTAACCAATATTCCTCGACCCGGTAACGGTGCCGATGTGCGCATGCTGTCCAATGTATGCACCCGATTTGAATCGCAGCTGATGGCAGCACCACCTGGCCGTAACAGCGCGCATCCTTGACGGGTGCGCAACGGGAAGACGACGTTACGTTAAAGGCCCGCTCGACTTCCCAAAATCATCACTGAACAGCCTGCAACGGATACACCGACTCCCACCCTCCTCCCAACGCCTTGTACAAGCCGACCATGGCCAACGACACGCCCGTGGAGCTTTCCACCCACTGTTCCTGGGTCGCCAGCAGCGCGCTTTGCACGGTGAGCACATTGACGAAATCCGCGACCCCTTCGACGTACTGCTGTTGCGCGGTGGTGAGCGCGATCTGGTTCTGGCGCACGGCTTCGGCGAGGCTGTCGCGGCGCAGTTGGCTGGCGTTGTAGCGGGTCAGTTGGTCGTCGATCTCATGCCAGGCGCGCAGCACGGTTTGCTGGTAGGCCAGCGCCGCTTCCTGTTGCTGGGCTTCACGTAAATCGACGATGCCTTGCAGGCGCCCGCCGTTGAACAGCGGCAGGCTCAATTGCGGGCCGAAGGCGAAGGCGCGCGAGCCCCAGGAGCCGAAGTCAGAGAGTTGCAGGGCCTGGGAGCCGAGGCTGCCCGACAGGGTGATGCGCGGGTAAAAATCACCCTTGGCCACGCCGATGCTGGCAGTGGCGGCGTGCAAACGGGCTTCGGCCTGGCGGATGTCCGGGCGGCGCTCGGCCAGCTCCGACGGCAGGCCGATGGCGACCTGGCGCTGGGTCTGCGGCACGGCCGCGTCCTTGGACAGCTGCGTGTGCAGGGCTTGCGGCGGCTCGCCCATCAGCAGGCTCAGGGCGTTGATCAACTGATCCTGGCGCTGCTGCAGATCGGGCAGGCGTGCTTCGATGGCGGCGACCTGGGCGGCGGCTTCGGCCACGTCCAGGTCGGTCGCCACACCGTCGGCCAGGCGCAGTTGCGAGAGCTTGAGGCTGTGGCGGGCGACGTCGAGGTTTTGCTCGGTGACGGCGCGGGTGTTCTGGACGCCGCGCAGTTGGATGTAGTCCTGCGCGGTCTCGGCCAGCACCGACAGCAACACGGCGCGGCGGTCGTTTTCGGCAACGTCCAGGGTGGCGTCGGCGGCTTCGGTCTCGCGCTTGACCCGGCCCCAGAAGTCCAGCTCCCAGGCAGCGGAAAAGCCCATGTCCCACTGGCTGAAGGCCGAGCGGCCGTTCTCGCCGGAAGGGTCGTTCAAGCCTTTAGCGCTGTTGCGCTTGCGCTGGTAACCGCCGCCCGCATCGACGTTGGGGTAGCGTTCGGCGGTGGTCACCTGGCGCACCGCGCGACTTTGTTGCAGGCGGCTGCTGGCCAGCTTCAGGTCGAGGTTATCGCTGAGGGCGCGACGCGTGAGCGCTGACAACTGCTCGTCGTGGAACACGTCCCACCAGCGCTCCTGCAACGGGTCGCTGCTGGCACGACTGGCTGCCTGACGCCCCTGGGGCTCACTCCATTGGGCCACCTGCGGGCCTTGCGGCCGTTGGAAATCCGGGCCGACGGTGCAGGCACTCAGGCTGATGAGGCTCAAGGTGAGCCAGGCGAACTGTCTCATTGCTGGGCCACCTCAGGGTGGGGCGCGACCGCCTGTGTGTCGACACTGGCCTCTACCGACATACCGACGCGCAAGCGCTCGGTCAGCGGCTGATTGGGCTCCAGCACGATCTTCACCGGAATACGCTGCACCACCTTGGTGAAGTTGCCGGTGGCGTTGTCCGGCTTGACCGCGGCGAAGGTCACCCCGGTGGCCGGCGCCAGACTTTCCAGGTGACCGTTGAGCAACTCGCCGTCGAGGCTGTCGACGCGCACTTGCACGGCTTGGCCGGCATGCATGTGGGACAGTTGCGTCTCCTGGAAATTGGCCACGACATAGGCCTCGGCCAGCGGCACGACCGCGAGGATCTTGCTGCCCGGTGTCACATAGGCGCCGACCCGTACCGCCCGCTCACCGACCATGCCGTCCACCGGCGCGACGATACGCGTGTAGGACAGCTGATAACTGGCCATTTCCAGTGCGGCCTGGGCGCGCTTGAGCCCGCCTTCGGCGGCGTCACGCTGGGCCGTGAGGATTTCCACTTGCTTGCGTTCGGCGGCCAGCACTGCCGTGGACTTGGCCAGGCGCGCGGTGGCCTGGTCGATGCGGGTCTTGGCTTGCTGGGCGTTCTGCACGGTGCCTGCGCCGACGCCGGCGAGGTGGTTGTAGCGGTTCAGTTCGTGTTCGGCAAACGCCACTTCGGCACGGTCTGCCGCCACGGTGGCCTGGGCCTGGGCGATCACCGAGCTCTGGCGCTCCAGCGTCGCGCTGGCGTTTTTCAGTTGGGCCTGGGCGACCAGGGTGTCGGCGTCGGCGGCCTGGGCGGCGGCGCGAAAGTCGCGGTCATCGATCAACGCCAACAGCTGGCCGGCTTTGACGCGCTGGTTGTCCTGCACCAGCACTTCCTTGATGAACCCGGCCACGCGAGGGGCGACCAGGGTGAAATCGGCGGCGACGAAGGCGTCGTTGGTGGTCTGGCTCCGGCTGCCCAGGAGGCCTGGCGCAACCAGGTACACCAGCACGCCGACGGCAAACACAGCGATAACGGAGACGGCGATTTTATCTTTGCGTTTCATAAGAAATCCTTGGGGTCAGGTCGGTGCGCGAGGCGGAAAAATCCGCGTAGGCATCCAGAAAATCAGCAGGATCAGCGCCACCGCGACACCGGCCATGACGACATACAGATCCGAAGAAGTAAGCACCACGACTTGCGCGTGCAGGCGCTGCGCCAGGCCCGGCGCGTCGCCGTCGGCCAGGGGCGAATTGCCCAGGCGGTCCACCAGCATGGTCGAGTGAAAATGCCCGCGCTGGGTGGTCAGCGTATCCAGCACGGCGGTGGCGATCACGGCGGACAGGCCCTTGACGGTGTTGAACCACGCCGAGGCGAACGGCCCTTCGATGGGCTGGATACTGCCGGTGGACAGCATCAGCAGCGGCAGCACAGCCATCGGCTGGCCGAAAATCTGCAGCAGGTACCAGCCATAAAAATCATCGCGAATCCACGCCGACGTCAGGTGCGAACTGCCGATGCAGCCCAGCACCAGCATGCCCAGGCCTATCCCCAGCACCCAGCGGCAATCGACCCGGCGCAGGTTGCACAGCGCAGCCACCAGCGGCAGCGCGATCAGTTGCGGCAGCGCCATCAGCAGCATCACCGGCGCGGTTTGCAGGGGGCGGTAACCCTGGACCTGGGCGAGAAAACTCGACGGAATGATGATGACCGAGGTCAACACCATCAACACGCCGGCCAGCACGATCAACGCGAACGACAGGTTGCGCAGGCCGAGCATCTGCAACTTGAAGAACGGCAGCGGCTGCGACCACTCGTTGAGCATGAACAGCACCATCAGCAGCGTGCCGCCACTGAGCAGGAAGGTGATCAGGCCTGACTCGAACCAGTCCAGGCGATTGCCTTGCAACAGGCCGATCACCAGCATGCAGATGGCCGGGAAGCCCAACAGCAGACCACGCCAGTTGAACTGCTTGAAGCGCTCCAGGCGCAGCGGGTCCTGCGGCAAGCCGTAGGCCACGGCGGCCATCGCCAACAGGCAAGGCCCGACGATCTGCCAGAACGCCCATTGCCAGCCGACGTATTCGGTCCACAGCGCCGCCAGCGGCGTGCCCAGGCTCGGGCCGAAGGTGGCCGTCAGGGCATAACCGGCCAAGCCGTATAACTTGACGTTGGCCGGCAGGAACCGCAGCGCCACGGTCATCAGCATCGGCGGCAACGCGCCACCGGCCAGGCCTTGCACCGTGCGCAGGAGCAGCAGGCTTTCGTAGTTCGGTGCGAACGGGCACAGGATGCCGAGCAGGGTAAACAGGCCGATGGCACACAGGGTGAAGCGGCGCAGCGAGAGCGTCACCGCACACCACGGCGCGAACGCCATCGCCGCCACGGAGGTGGCGGTGTAGGCCGCGACCAGCCAGGTACCTTCGTCAAAGCCGATGTACAGCGCACCACGGATATCGGCGAGGGCGACCTTGGTGACCATCTCGTTGAGGCCGGACACCAGCACCGCCAGCAACACGCCAAGCAGGCCGATGATGATGCGCGGGCCGAACACGGGTGGGCTGGGCGCAGTGGGTTTGGCTGCGGCCTCGAAGGCGGGGGCAGCGAGGGAGGTCATGGACAGGTAACTCGGAATAAAGAAATACCCGAGCAGTTTAATCAGGCTCTAGCATGACAAAAAGTTACTTGTTGTCAGCTTATAAGTGCGTCAGACGCAATCCATGATGGGAGGGGCCAAGCCCTCATGTAGGAGCGAGCTCGCTCGCGAAAACCTCACAGGCGCCGCGGTCATTCAGGAAACACGCGTTATCGTTGACGGTTTTCGCGAGCAAGCTCGCTCCTACAGACTGGCTGAGGGCTGGGCTTCGAGCCAGGTGGCGTGGCAGCTCTCGCGCATGGTTTCGCGCAGCCATTTGTGTGCCGGGTCTTTGTCGAAGCGTGGGTGCCAGGATTGGGCCAATACCAGCGTCGGCAATGAGATTGGCAGCGGGAATGCGCGCAACGGCAGCTTCAGGCGCCTGGCGCTGAGGAGCGCTTCCTTGGGCACCGGCAGCAGCAGGTCGGAGTCGGGCAGCATGAACATGGCACCGTGAAAGCCCGGGGCGATCATTGCCACGCGGCGCTCCAGGCCCTGGGCGTTCAACGCGGTATCGATCGGCCCACGGGCGATGCCGCGCCGCGAGATGCTGATGTGGGAATAGCTGGCAAACCCCGCGGCGGTGATCTCTGCGTCGAACAGCGGATGATCTTCCCGCGCCAGGCCGACGAAGGTGGTCGAGAACAGGTTCTGCACCTTCACTTCAGGGCTCGCCGGCAGGGTATTGCTCACGCGCAAGTCCAACCGCCCTTCGCGCAGCGCTTCGTCGTCGGTGTCGCCTTCGGGCACGAAGCGCAGTTCGCAGAACGGCGCCACGCGCTGCATGGTGTCGAACAGTCGCCCGCCATACACGCCGATGAAAAAGTCGTTGGCGCGCACACTGAAGCGGCGGCGCAGGGTGCTCAAGTCCACTTGATCGGCCGAGCGAAACAGCAACGCCGCCTGCTCCACCACAGTGCGCACCTGGCCTTGCAGCTCCAGCGCCTTGGGAGTCGGCACCAGGCCGCGGCCGGCGCGTACCAGGATCGGATCGCCGACCGCTTCGCGGATACGTGTGAGGGTGCGGCTCATGGCCGCCGGGCTCAAGTTCATCCGCCGCGCCGCGCCCACCACGCTGCCTTCATCGAGCAAGGCGTCGAGGGCGACCAGCAGGTTCATGTCCGGTAGTTGCATGCCAAGCACTCGTGATCGATCGGGAGTGAATTGGGCGCAATCCTAGCAGGCTTTATCGGTTCAGAACGGCGCATCGCCCTGGATGGTGGTACGGAACAATTTGCGCCGCAGGTGACTCGGGCAACCGGCGGCCAGGTGGATCAGCGAGCGATTGTCCCAGAACACCAGGTCGTGGGGCTGCCACTGGTGGCGGTAGATGTTTTCCGGCAGCACGCTGTGGGCGTAGAGCTGGGCCAGCAGGTCGCGGCTTTCGTCATCCGGCAGGCCGACGATGCGGGTGGTGAAGCCTTCGCTGACGAACAGCGCCTTGCGGCCGTTTTCAGGATGGGTACGCACGATGGGGTGCACCACTTCGGCCACCTGGGCGAGCTGTTCCGGGGTCAGGGTCGGGCGCCAGTTACCTTCGAATTTGGTTTCGCTGTAACGCGCGGTGTAGGAATGCGCGGCGCGGCGCCCCTCGACGGCGTTGCGCAGGTGCTCGGGCAGTTGCTCCCAGGCCTTGTGCATGTCGGCAAACAGGGTGTCGCCGCCTTCGGACGGCAGTTCCTGGGCATGCAGCATCGAGCCCAGGCTGGGCAGTTCCTTGTACGACAGGTCCGAGTGCCAGAACTTGCCCGCATCGCCCAGGCCGATGGATTGGCCGTTTTCGATGATGTTGGAGACGATCAGGATTTCCGGGTGATTGGCCAGTAGGAACTGCTTGAGTACATGAATTTGCAGCACGCCGAAGCGGCGGCTGAAGGCGATCTGTTGTTCAGGGGTGATGCGTTGGTCGCGGAATACGATGACGTGGTGGTCCAGGTGCGCGCGGTGGATGCGGGCGAAGTCCTGGTCGTTGACGGGTTGGGACAGATCCAGGCCGACGATTTCGGCACCGACACTGCCGGGGAAGGGGCGGATGTCGAAGGTTTGAAGGGTGGCGGGCATTGGGTTCACTTCCGGCGGACAGGGGAGTGAATTTATAGGCCTGAGAATGGAAGTTTAAATACTGTTAGGGCATATCCATATGCATTGGTGAGGC
>NZ_CVTK01000036.1:0-3828 GCF_900004785.1 Pseudomonas sp. 28 E 9
CTCGTGCCTTTCAAGTACGACTGGGCCTGGCAGAAATACCTCGACGGCTGCGCCAACCACTGGATGCCGCAAGAGGTCAACATGACCGCCGACATCGCCCTGTGGAAAAACCCCGAAGGCCTGACCGACGACGAACGCCGCATCGTCATGCGCAACCTCGGCTTCTTCTCCACCGCCGACTCCCTGGTTGCCAACAACCTGGTGCTGGCCGTGTACCGCCTGATCACCAACCCCGAATGCCGCCAGTACATCCTGCGCCAGGCCTTCGAAGAAGCGATCCACACCCACGCCTACCAGTACTGCATCGAATCGTTGGCCATGGATGAAGGCGAGATCTTCAACATGTACCACGAGATCCCATCGGTCGCTAAAAAAGCCGCCTGGGGTCTGAAGTACACCCGCTCGATCTCCGATCCGAAGTTCGAAACCGGCACCGTCGACACCGACAAAGAGCTGCTGCGCAACCTGGTCGCCTACTACTGCGTGCTGGAAGGCATCTTCTTCTACTGCGGCTTCACCCAAATCCTGTCCATGGGCCGCCGCAACAAAATGACCGGCGTGGCCGAGCAGTTCCAGTACATCCTGCGCGATGAGTCGATGCACCTGAACTTCGGGATCGATGTGATCAACCAGATCAAAATCGAAAACCCGCACTTGTGGGATGCCGAGATGAAGGAAGAAGCGACCCAGATGATTCTGCAGGGCACGCAGCTGGAGATTGAATACGCGCGGGATACCATGCCGCGTGGGGTGCTGGGGATGAATGCGGCGATGATGGAGGATTACCTGAAGTTTATTGCTAACCGTCGCCTGTCGCAGATTGGGTTGAAGGAAGAGTATCCAGGGACCACCAATCCGTTCCCGTGGATGAGCGAGATTATGGATTTGAAGAAAGAGAAAAACTTCTTCGAAACCCGCGTGATCGAGTACCAGACAGGTGGCGCGCTGAGCTGGGATTGATTAACAGCACAGCTCCAAAATGTGGAAGGGGGCTTGCTCCCTCCCACATTGGGAACGCGGTGTTCCATAACTTTGCAAATTGCCTTTTATGCCCAATCAAACCATCAAAACGCCCTGCATAGGCCTGTGTTCCACCGTCTACGGTGACCTGGTCTGCCGGGGCTGCAAGCGTTATCACCACGAAGTGATCCAGTGGAACGGCTATAGCGCCGAGGAAAAGCACGCGGTGTGGCTGCGCCTGGAGCAGTTGCTGGTACAGGTGATGAGCAGCAAGCTGGAAGTCTTCGACCCGCGGCGCCTGCGCCAGCAACTGGAGGACCGCAAGATTCGCTTCATGCCGCAGCAGTCGCCGTATTGCTGGGCGTACCAGCTGATTGCCCGGGGTGCGCGGGTCATGTCGAACCTGGACGCCTACGGCCTGGCATTGCTGCCGGAGTTTCGCGAGCGTCCCCTCACCGACTTGCGCGATGCGATTGACCGCGAGTTTTTCCTGCTGTCCGAAGCCCATTACGAGCGCTACATTGCCCCGGGTTTTCTGCGCGAAACCTTTGGTCCAGCCCTGATCGCCACGCTCTGACGCACAATTGTGTTTAAAATGCCGCCCGCTCAACGACTGACGCTCACCGATGACCCCAGACGCACTCGCTACCCTGCACGCCCATCTGCTCACTGCCCTGGCCAGCCCGCCCGCTGAAACCCGCCGCCTGTTCCACGGCCGTGGCCGCTGCTGGCCGGGCCTTGAGCAACTGACGGTGGACTGGCTGCAAGGCGTGGTGCTGGTGGCGCTGTTCAAGGAAACCGAGCATCTGCAGGCCTTGAAGCAGCTGTTGTTGCAGATCGACTGGGGCGGTTGCGGCGCCCATACCGTAGCGCTGCAACACCGCTATCTGCCGCAAAGCACCACCGAGTGGCTGGTCGGTGACGCCCTCGACGAGTTGACCATTACCGAAGGCGGCCTGCGCTACCTGATCGACCTGGGTAAAAAGCAGAACAGCGGCCTGTTCCTCGACATGCGCCACGGCCGCAACTGGGTGCGCGAGCAGGCCAGAGGCCAGCGCGTGCTTAACCTGTTTGCCTACACCTGCGGGTTTTCCGTGGCCGCTGTCGAAGGCGGCGCCGAGCATGTGGTGAACCTGGACATGGCCCGTGGCGCCCTGAACCGTGGGCGCGACAACCATCGCCTCAATGGTCACGACTTGAGCAAGGTGACCTTTCTGGGCCACGACCTGTTCAAATCCTGGGCCAAGGTCACCCATAGCGGCCCCTATGACCTAGTGATCATCGACCCGCCGTCGTTCCAGAAAGGCAGCTTCCTGCTGACCAAGGACTACCAGCGCGTGCTGCGTCGCCTGCCGGACTTGCTCACGCCCCACGGCACAGTGCTGGCGTGCATGAACGATCCGGCGTTCGGCGAAGACTTCCTGATCGACGGCGTCAGCCGCGAGGCAGCGAGCCTGCGCTTTGTAGAACGCCTGGAAAACCCGCCGGAATTCCCGGATATCGACCCGCAAAGTGGCTTGAAGGCCCTGGTGTTTCGCCAGGGCTGATGCCGAAACTTGCGGCGCTTGCTACGCTAAGCCATACGCCGGGTGGTGAACCTTATCCCCGCCTTCCCGGTCGATACCTGCATTCCCCGGCCAGACTCGACAGCGTTACGCTGTCGGCTGCCCCGTTTGATCCTTTGGAGAACCGCCCGTGATATCGACCCTGCATGTAGCCAGAATCAAAGCCTGGGGCGCCCACGGCTTCACCGCCACGGGCGTGGTACTGGCATTCCTGGCCACCCTGGCGCTGCTGGAAAACTCACCCAAGGCCTGCCTGCTGTGGCTGGGCCTGGCCCTGGTGGTCGATGGCGTCGACGGCTCCCTGGCGCGACGCGTCAATGTCAGCACGGTGTTGCCCAGCTTTGACGGCTCGGTACTGGACCTGGTGATCGATTACCTCACCTACGTGTTCATCCCGGCACTGTTTATCTACCGTTATATCGACCTGCCGGAATTTACCCACCTGTTTGCGGTGTCGGTGATCCTGGTGTCGTCGCTGTTCTGTTTCTGCAACGTGAACATGAAGAGCAAGGACAACTATTTCGTCGGCTTCCCGGCGGCGTGGAATGTGGTGGCCCTGTGCGTGTACATAATCCAGCCGGACGCTTGGGTCACCCTGTTGACCGTGATCGGCCTGGCGCTGCTGACCGTGACGCCGATGAAGTTCCTGCACCCCTTCCGGGTCAAGCGCTTCATGCCGATCAATATCGCGGTGACCACGATCTGGTTGCTGTGCAGCTTCCTGATGGTGGTGGATTATCCGAACACCAACCCGTGGACGTTCGGGCTGTGGTCGCTGATGTCGGCGTACTTTCTGGGCATCTGCATCTGGCGCACGGCGCTGGAATGGCTGGGTACCCATAAATAACCCAGCACCCAGGATCAAAATGTGGGAGGGGGCTTGCCCCCGATGGCCATAGGTATCTACACAACTCTGTAGCGCTCAACCGTAACCACGATGCGAAGCGAGTCGCTCTTGATCTGCTTTTGATCTTGATCTCAGGCGCCCCGTTAAACCACGCTGGCCGAACGCAGGCGAGGTGCCGAGTGGTGGGGCAAGAGCGTTTTGCTTACTTTTGCGCTTTTCAAAAGTGAGCCGCTGTAAAAGCGGAACCATTAGCAGCCGTGACCGCAGAAACGGATATGTACTCGGTCCAACCCAACATCCTGGTCGGCCCAGAGGCCGCCATCGGGGGCAAGCCCCCTCCCACATTTGGACCGGAATCGACTCAACATCCTGGTCGGCTCTGAGGCCGCCATCGGGAGCAAGCCCCCTCCCGCATTTTGGCCAGGATCGACAAAAAATCCCGGTCGGCTCCAAGGC
>NZ_CVTK01000018.1:0-574 GCF_900004785.1 Pseudomonas sp. 28 E 9
GACAAGGTCGACGTTGTACTGACCGCCACCACCACCATCGGCGAAGGCGGCAACATCGTTTACACCGCCAGCCTTGTGGATAAAAACGGCGCGCCGGTGACTAACATCACCAACCCGCTGACCGTCACCTTGGATAACGGCCAGAGCATCACTATCGGCGTAAATCAGTCGAGCGGTTCCGTTTCGGTTGTTGCGCCGGATGATGTTTACAAGGGCGACCAGACCGTCACCACTACTATCAAGACTGTCACTGGTGGCGAGCACTTCGAAAATCTCGTCCCAGGTACCGATAAAGTCACAACAACAGTGACTGACACCCCAGGTACTGACAACACCACTACCGTCACGCTCACCGCGCCAAGTGCCGTTAACGAAGGCGGCCAGATCACCTACACCGCGACCTTGAGCAACAAGGCCGGTACTGACGTCACGCTGAAACTGGATAACGGTTCAAACATCACCATCAAAGCCGGTGAAACCGTCGGCACTGTGACTGTGCCTGCGCCTACCGATGATGTGTTCATCGACAAGAGCACTCAAACCGTCAAGATTACCGACGCAGCGGGCGGCAACT
>NZ_CVTK01000038.1:0-915 GCF_900004785.1 Pseudomonas sp. 28 E 9
GCATAAGCAAATTGCCGGCGGGGTTGTGGCCGAAACGCTCCTGTACGTCTTGCGAGTGATCGGCGCGGGTCAGGCGGTTTAGCGGGTCGTAGCGATAACGGGGTTCGCCTTTGCGGGTGTCGATCAGGCGGGCGAGGTTGCCGGCTTTGTCGTAGTCGTATTGCCGTTGGTAAAGGTGGTTTCCTTGCTGGGTGACGGCGTGGGAGTGCAGGCGGTTTTGGTCGTCGTAGTGGTAATGGCTGAGCAGTTGGCCCTGTTGGCGTTGGTGTTCGCGACCGCTCTTGAATAAGTGCGAGGTGAGCACTTCACCATTGAGTTCGACGGTGGCGAGATGGCCGCCTTTATCGTGGTTGAAGGTGAGGCGGTTGTTGTCCGGCAGGCGTAAATGTTGAAGTTGCCCGCAGGCATCGTAGCCATAGCGCAAGGTGCCCCAGCCCTGGTGCTCAGCAGTGAGGCGGTTTTGTTTGTCGTACTCGTAGGCCAGCGCCCAGTGGCCGTCTTCGACGCTAAGGAGGTTGCCCTGGCGGTCGTAGGTGTAGTCGACCGTATTGCCATCGGGCAGGGTTTTTCTTAAGAGGCGACCGGCATAGTCGCGCTCGTAACGGGTAACAAGCTGACTGCCATCGTCGCCGTGCTCGGTCTTTTCCAGCAGGTTTCCGTTGAGGTCGTAGGCGTAGGCGGTGCGTTGGCCGTCGAAGCCGGTTTCCTGTCGGATCAGGCCGTTGGGGTGGTAGTCCAGTCGATAGGTTTCGCCGACTTCGTTTTCGATGGCGGTCAGCAGCAATCGAGCATTGTCGTAGCGGTACTTGACCTGAGTACCATCGGCGTTGATGCGGCGGCTGATCAGGTGCAGGCCGTCGGCGTATTCGTAGCGGGTGACGTGGCCGAGTTCATCGCGTTCGGCGATGATTTTTC
>NZ_CVTK01000038.1:965-29385 GCF_900004785.1 Pseudomonas sp. 28 E 9
TGTAGCTGAATTCCCGCGTAGCGCCGTCCGGCAGTACCCAGCGAGTCAAGCGTCCTACCGCGTCCCATTGATACTGAGTCAGCGCGCCGTATTCATCCTCCCGCGCAACCTGCCGCCCCAGGTCGTCATAGCGATAACGCTTGATGCCACCGTTGGGCAGCTGTTCTTCAACGAGCTGCCCGCGTTCATTCCACACCAGCCGATGACAACTGTGGTCGGGATACCAGACCCCCGTCAGTTGTCCCCGCTTGTCGTAGCTGTAATCCGTCGCGTCGCCGTCCGGATCAAGTTTGCGGATGACATCGCCTTGCTCATTACGCTCGTATTTCCAGACCGCCTCACCACGCCGTACAACCCGTACGAAACCGTTGTCATGCTCGTAGGACGTCGGCTCATCCTCACCCGGAAACAGCGCGACCAAGCGTCCGGCGTCGTCGTACTGATACGCCGTCACCGCGCCCAGCGGGTCCTGCTCGACGGTCAGTCGGCCCTTGTCGTCGTAGGATTTGAAATGCCGGGCACCGTCGGGATAGATGCGCTGTACCAGTCGCGCCCGGTCGTCATGCACGTACACTTCCTGGCTGCCATCGGCGTTGTGCACGTTGACGCTGCCGTCATCGCCCCATACATAGCGCGTGTCCATCTGCGAAAAACTGGCCCAGTGCCGGACACAGCGCGCGGCTTTACCAGACCTTTCCCATTCCCAAAAGAAACTCGCCCCACCGGCCAATTGCCGCTCAAGAATGACGTGCTGATCGTCGTACCGATAAGCCTCGCGTTCACCGACGGCATTGGTTGCCGACACCAGTCGTCCGGCGGCGTCGTAGGCGTAGGAAACGACGTTCTGCTCGGTCACCCACACGAAGGGTTCATGGCCTTTGGCGCGATGCACCTGGTAGTTCACCGCCACAATCCGACCCAGCGCGTAGCGCAAGAGCAAAGAGCGCCCCGCGCCGTTATCCAGTCGCTCAATACGCCCCAACCGATCCCGGACAATGCGCAACCGGTTGTCATACGCATCGCTGATCGCGGTCAGCACACCGTCTTGAAAGTGATAAAACCGGAAAGACTGCGCCAGCACCAACTCGTCAGGCGCAGAGCCCAAATAAATCGCCGCTTCCGCCAGGCTGTTGGTAATCGCCGGCCGAGCAGCCGTCGGCAAGGGCAGGGTGGTCGAGCGATTCTCATGGTCGGTCCACACCACCGAATCGGCTGAAACCACAAGCCTGTGCGCCAGCGCATGACTCCAGCCAAACCCCAACCCGCAATCCACGTCGACCGCACTGGTGCGGTACAAGCGCGTCCACTCGAACGGCAAGATACCGTCCAGCGCGCCATCGGTCAGGGTCAGCAGTTCCTCGCCGGTGACCATCGATACGGGGCAACCGTGAGTAACGGTCTTGTCCGCAGAGGCAGCAGTATCCCCAGCCGGATTTTTAGCCGAGGTAGGCGCATCATCTACATGCTCTTTATGCAGCAGCACCGCGTTCTGCCGAGCCTTCCAGCGCATCTGCAGGGTGCCCTGCTTCAGCCCACCGACCACCCCTCGAACCGCCACCGCTTTATAGCGATCCACCGCCTGCATAAACTTGGTCAGAATCGCCAGCATGCTCTGTATGAAGCCAAGCGCAGCCTCAACAATCCGAGCGCCATACTTGCCCAGCCGCAAGCTCAAATAAGCCACACCCGCCGCCGGTAAGGCGATGGTCAGTACCGCGCCAATCACCAGATCAATCAGCAGCGACACTACTAACCCGGCAGCCACTTGCGCGATCTGGCCCGGCGGCAATGCATCCAGCCAGACCAACGCGGTGCGCACCAGAAGGAACAGTGCCGCCTCATCACTGGCCAGCAACATCGCGTGTTCCATGATTTTGGGTGCATCGCTGGCGATTTGCGCCAACTTGGCTGCTTGGGCTCCCAAGTGCTCTACGTACTGCAACGGATCTTCAAGGATCGACTGCACCAGCTTTATGCTGTCCCACACCTCACGGATCGCCGTCCAACTGCCTGCCAGTATGCCGCTGCCAATTGCACTGGCCGTGGATTGCTGCCAATGCGGCTTGAAGTCCTTCCACTGATCGCGCAGCCATTGCTCCAGATCTGCCGTCAGTCCGGCATAAGAGGCGAACAAGGCATCCACTTGCTGCGCTGAAACACCGCCTTGAACCCGAACTTGATAGCGCCCGCCGGCGGCGCAATAGTGCGAACCCTCGCCGTGTTCATCGAGCATAATCACTGCTGAACTGCCGTCGTCCAGGCCGGTCACCTCAACGGAGATGTCGCCAATCGGCACGTCATACAGCGACTCGAACCTGCTCTGGATCTTAAGCACGCCAGCCACCGGGCAACGAGCCACGGTAGAAAAATCCGCGTCGGTATGGCTCACCGACTGCTGCGAATCCCCGGCCCGCAACACCCGGTCCATCCCCAGCAACGACGGCATATCCGCAGCATGGCTCACCGAATCCAGTGCTCGGGAATACCAGGCACCCATTTGCTGGCGATAAATCGTCAGGCTCTGATGGAAAGTATCCAGCTCATATTCGATCGAGGTGATGTGGGCAGCGTGGGTCATCCATGACGTCTCGGCAGAAGGCAAGGCGTCGGAGTCTGCCGCAGCGAAAGGCGGCTGGATGAGCGGTTTGAAAAATCAGATTGCGCTTACAAAAGGCGGGCAATTTTCGATGTCGACGTGTCCCCCTGGATCACTTCAGATCGCGACGCTGCTGATTGACGAACAGTGCCTTGAGCGCCTTTCAGCTGGGTTTCAAACGCATTCAAACCGGCTTACATCCGCTGCAACTCGACGATTTGCGCGGCTAATGTTGAGGCGGTTGTAGATTGGAGTGTTCATGGTTGAATCCTTTTTTATTTGGGTTGGTGGGCGTTATGTTCAACATGGACACAGATTAATGGGTGGTTCATGGAGGATAAATCGGGGTGGAGGGAGTCTTACTGCCTACTATTAGGTGACAATAAAAGGCGGAGAAAGTGATCCCCGAAGCGGTGCCATGGTTTAATATTCATCCTATAAATACCCTTATAGGGATATATTTTTCATGAAAATAAACCGTCTTCTCGCAGATTGGCCGTCGGGCACGATCGTCACTCAGGCGTGGCTTCACGAGCAGGGAGTCGGCCCCAACCTCATTCAGAAATATCAGCAAACAGGCTGGGTAGAGCGTGTGGGCCACGGCGCCTGGAAACGCAGCGGCGACAGTATCGACTGGCACGGCGGTGTTTTCGCATTGCAACAGGGTGCAACGATGCAGACCTGGCCGGGCGGCGCGACTGCGTTGAGCCTGGCCGGTTACAGCCATTACCTGACGTTTGGAAAAGAAACCGTTGATTTATTTGGCACCTCAGGCGCCGTTCTCCCCGGTTGGTTTCGCAAGCATGAATGGGAAGCGCAGATGAACTTCCATCCGGGCGCGCTCTTCACAGGGCTGGAAGATATGGCGTTACAAGTTTTCCAAATACCTTACCGCCAATTCGCGCTAAAAATCTCCACCCCGGAACGTGCGGTGCTCGAGCTTATTCACCAAAGCGCCGACGAGATGCTGTTCAGCGGTGTGGCCGATGTAATGAACGGTCTTGCCACGTTGAGCCCCAGGCGCCTGCAGAAGCTGCTTGAAGCGTGCAACTCCATCCGCGTCAAACGTGTGTTCTTTGTGCTGGCGCGTAATGCGGCTCATGCCTGGTATGCGCGAATAGATCGTTCCAGCATTGAGCTAGGCAAGGGCAAGCGGCAAATCATCCGGGGCGGGCGACTCGATAAAGAGTTCCTTATTACCGTTCCGGAGCGTTTTGCCCATGCCACTTGATCCACGTTATGCCGCTCAGGTTCGTCTGCTGGTGCAGGTCATTCCCTACGTAGCGGCAGAACGATGTTTCGCGCTGAAGGGAGGCACGGCGATTAACCTGTTCGTACGTGACCTGCCTCGGTTGTCGGTGGATATAGACCTGGCGTATCTGCCCAGCGCTGATCGTCAACGGGCACTGGTCGACGTTCGCCAGGCCCTGAAGCGGATTGCCGATGCGATAGGGCGGGGCCTTCCCGGAGCTGTCGCGACCGTTCAAGGAAATCGAGACGATGAGCTTCGGATTCTCGTAAGGAGCGCTCATGCCCAAATCAAGATTGAAGTGTCGCCGGTGCTGCGCGGCACCGTCCATCCACCGTTGGCGCGTGACGTGGTGCCGCTGGTTGAGGAAGAATTCGGGTTCGCTTCGATGGCCGTGGTGTCCCTGCCCGACCTGTACGGCGGCAAGATCTGCGCTGCACTGGATCGGCAACATCCCAGAGACCTTTTTGACGTGATGTGGATGCTTCGGGAGCAAGGGCTGACACGTGAAATCTTCGAGGGCTTTCTGGTGTATCTGATCAGCCACAGCCGGCCCATGGCTGAATTGCTTGCGCCCCGCTGGAAGCCATTAGCGGGCGCGTTTCAGGCTGAATTCGCCGGCATGACGCGAGAGCCCGTCACACTTGACCAGTTGGAAGCGACCAGAGAGGCGTTGTTGACTGCGATCCGCCAACAATTCAGTGAGCAGGATGCCGCCTTCCTGATCTCGATCAAACAGGGAGAGCCTGACTGGAATACGCTGAACCTGCCGGGAATAGATCGTTTGCCTGCCGTGCAATGGAAATTGCATAACGTCAGGCAGATACCTGCTGCAAAACGGGCGGAAGCAGTGGCGAAGCTTGAAACGGTGGTTGAGCAATTGTTGGCAGGGTAGGCATGACGTGAAAAAGCCTGCTTTTCATAGCAGGCTTGTTTTAACGCTCGGTTCGCTTATTTCTGCTGCGCCGTCAACGCCGCATACCCATTCATCAAATTGCGATAGTTGGGAATACGCTGGGACAACAGATTCCCCAGCCCTTCGATATCGTTGCGCCAGTCGCGGTGCAGCTCGCACGCCACCGAGAACCAGTTCATCAACTGCGCACCGGCCTGGGTCATCCGGCTCCACGCCGCCTGCTGCACCGTGGTATTGAACGTGCCCGACGCATCCGTCACCACAAACACCTCGAATCCTTCCGCCAGCGCCGACAAGGTCGGGAACGCCACGCACACATCCGTCACTACACCGGCAATGATGATCTGCTTGCGCCCGGTGGCCTTGATCGCCTTGACGAAGTCTTCGTTGTCCCACGCATTGATCTGGCCTGGGCGAGCGATATACGGCGCGTCCGGGAACATCTCCTTCAACTCCGGCACCAGCGGGCCGTTGGGGCCTTGCTCGAAGCTGGTGGTGAGGATGGTCGGCAGATTGAAGAACTTGGCCAGGTCGGCGAGGGCCAGCACGTTGTTCTTGAACTCGTTGGGGGAGAAGTCCTGCACCAGAGAGATCAGGCCAGTCTGGTGGTCGACCAGCAGCACGATGGCGTCGTCTTTGTTGAGGCGGTTGTAGGTTGGAGTGCTCATGGTTGAATCCTTTTTTGTTTAGGTTGGTTGGGCGTTGTGTTCAACATGGGCACAGATTAATGGGTGAGGGACTGGGGATAAATCGGGTGAGGTGAGTCTTACTGTCAACTTATAACGGACAATTGTTAAAGCGCGATTTCAGATCCCAGGCTGCTTCGCAGAACAGGACAGAATTGCCTGATTTTGAGTAGCCAGCAGGTCCGATCCCTTTCATTTGCAGGACGTTTCCGAGAGAATCCCAACCGCTTGCGCCAGCGGAATTGGGGGACTAGGCTGCTGACCGTCACTGCTAATTCAGTGATCGGGTTTAGTCGCCCGGACCTCGCTAGGCGCACGCGCCATCCCAAAGACAGGTGTCTTCTCGCCTGCACTTTATGGTGGCTGTGCGCAGGGCACCTCCGGGTGCGCCGGTGCCTAGCGGCCGGTCGACTAACCTGCGTACAGCCGCCACCTCTGCTCGTTTAGTCGCGAAAGGACGGTGGTAGTCACTTACTGCTAGGAGTTTTGCTATGGATAACGTTCGTTCAGATACGCTGTCGTCACACTCGACCAACCCATTCACGGTCAATGAAGAACTGAGCTTCGAGGATGCCTGGATGCAGGTGGCTGAGCTGCTGCATTGTGCGCTGGCTACGTCGCAAGTGATCGGCGAGTCACTGGCCGCACCACAGAGGGCGGTGATGCATTTGGTGGAGATGGCGAAGATGGTGGCGGATCGGGCTGTGGACTGCCTACAAGCTAAATAGCGATTTAAAGGCGGGTAGGCATGGCCTGCCCGCTGTTGGCCGGACAATCGACCAAGTGACATTTTTTTTGCGGACATGCGTCAAATTATCGTAGGTTTGATGCTTGGTAGGTTCCACATGTGTCATTTGGTCTCAAAAATGCGAAAACTCTCCCAGCCGTAGGCCAAAACAGGCAAAATCTGCCGTTGGCTCGGATGCCGTGCCCTGCAATAAATCAATATCCACATGCGTAGAAAACGATGCCAATCACCGAGTTCGCACACCTAAACGGAAAATCTTTCGTGTCGTCTCTCGATAGGGACGAGCAAAAGAGTTTGGGCCAGTTTATGACCCCTCCCCCTATCGCCAGGTTCATGGCGCAGCGAGCAACTACGGGGATCGTTGCTGATGTCATAAGTATTTTGGAACCTGCGTCCGGTGCTGGGGTACTGGCTGCGGCAGTTGTGCAAGAGCTTCTTCATCGTGATGAGCGGCCGTCCCGTATCGAGCTAACCCTATATGAGATAGATGGTCGTCTTAAGCCTTATCTACGACGCTTGGCTGACCGGCTGAGGCGATCAGCAAAAAGCTTAAATGTTAAGTTAACGTGCCACATTGTGATAGGCGATTTTCTGTTGTCTGAGCTATCCCAATCCGCAAGGCCGGAGTTTGATATATGTATCGCGAATCCCCCTTATTTTAAATTGAATAAGGCAGACCTTAGAGCTAAGGCTCATGCTTATGCGGTTTATGGGCAGCCTAATATATATGGGTTGTTCCAGGCCGCCTGCGCGGGTTTGGTAAGGCCAGCAGGACGTTGGTGTTTTATTACTCCTAGATCTTGGTTGAACGGTTCATATTTTGCCGCGGTAAGACGGCATTTGTTGCATTATTTGCAGATTGATGCAGTGCATCTTTTTGAAAGCCGTCAAGCTCATTTCTATGAAGATGCTATTTTACAGGAAGCCGTTATTGCATGGGCGACAGCCCAGCCGTTACATATGGCAGAAATTACTTTTAGTACTAGTCAAGGTGTCTTAGATTTACCTAATGCTGAGCTTTTCGCAATTCCGACGGCCAGTGTGATAGGCACAGATGAAGAGATGGCAATTGCGATTCCGATAGCCGCCGGAGCAAACCGAGAGTCAGATGACTCTGGCCATATGCATGATACTCTCGCCTCTTTGGGCCTCAAAGTTTCGACAGGACCAGTAGTTCCCTTTCGTTCGAAAGAGTATATTTTGGAGAGTTCTAGTAGAGGTTCAGTTCCATTGTTGTGGATGCAGCACGTTAAGCATGCGGGCATAAGTTGGCCTATACAAAAAAAGCGTGAGCACATCCTTTCTACTGCCGGTAGTGCTTGGATGCTCCTTCGAAATACGAATTACGTGGTGATGCGCCGCTTCAGTCCTAAAGAGGATGCTAGGCGTGTGACAGCGGCTCCGTATCTCGCTGGTAGCTTGCCTGGAGAATTCATAGGCTTAGAAAATCATCTGAACTACATCCACCGGCCCACTGGAGACCTTACTCGTGCCGAAACTGTTGGGCTTTCAGCGTTCTTGAACAGCTCTTATGTGGATGCCTATTTTCGTGCAGTTGCGGGCAGTACCCAAGTGAACGCAACAGAGCTTCGAAAACTGCGCTTCCCTTCACTGGATTCACTTAGGGCGATTGGAGATCTGTTGTCCGATAGGCCTACCCTCACAGAGGCCGATCGTGCGGTTGAGCAGGTGTTGTGTCTAAAAATGGCGTTATCTGCGGTATAGATAGGGCACCTCCAGATCTGAAGTGTGAAATATTTAGTTGCAGCTACTTCGCTGCGCGGTGTAGGATTTGTCTCATACCCATGTGAGGCATGCCTAGATGATCACGTTGCCACCTTTCGTAACTCTCCCTTTTGTTCGAGAACGACTCTCGATGATTTTTCCTGAGTCGTTCCCTGACCGGTCAATTTTGGTAGGCGATATGGCCGCTCGCATGGTATTCGTCGCGCTGTATGGAGCTTTTGTCGAAGGTTTAAATAGATACTTTCGCCCATCCACGGTAATTAGATTTGGGTTCTCTCAAGCAGAGAGAAGTACCGACGGGGATCGTTTTACGTGGATTGCCTCCTGTCATACGCCGGGCTATAAGGCTGTTGAACAGTGGTACGCTGATAATACGCGCGAACCACTTCGGGATGATTTAATCAGAAATAGAGCTGTGCCTATAGGGTTGATTCTGAAACGGGAGGGCGTAGCACCGACATCGCCTGCTCCGATTTATTGTTTAGCAGAAGGTTTTTCCAAGCTTTTTGATCCGGTAAATGAGGGAGAAGCTCTAGGAGAACTTATATCTCTTTGGCAGGAACGAAATCTCGACCCGATGGTTCTTCAGCGAATGCGTCTGCTTAGAAGGACTGGAGTGAAAGAGGGGCAGGTCATGGTGACTTTGCCGACTACAGGAACCTCTTTACGTTTGTCTCCAGGCGAAGCATCTATAATTACTAAAGATGTTTGCGAAACGTTGCTTAAGCAAATAATGGTTACTCCGGTTGTCGTACATGTGAGTACTTCTGATATAAAGACCTTTCGTGAGTTGTCAGGTGAGGCTGAGGATATTGGTTTGCATATATCAACTTCTGCTGAGCTGCCGGATATTGTTGCAGCTGATACAGGCTATGAAGATGGTCTTCGTCTTGTTTTCATTGAAGTTGTTCACAGTGATGGGCCGATAACTGAACTGCGAAAAGAGGCCTTGCTGAGAATTGCGGCTGACGCTGGAATACCCCGAAAGCATGTTCGCATGATAACCGCTTTTGAAGATCGCAGCTCATATCCATTTAAGAAACGAGTAAGTGAGATTGCGAGGGATTCAGATATTTGGTTTAGGAGTGAGCCAGAGCTTCTTGTTCGACTTACGATTCTGCGCGAATCGCTGAGCCCGGCGGGCTAACTTGCTTAATAAAATAGTTTAATGAAAAATTCCCGGTGAGATAATTTAATCGCACGCAAAAATGTTTATTTTTATATGCGGAGATTTATATGGTAGATAAGATCTGGGCTGACGCTGCGTTCGTGGTTGTTTGTCAGGTTGCGAAAGCAAAACCTGAATTCACACCGGATGATATTTGGGAGGCTGGACTCCACAAGCCAAATGATGCTCGTGCTCTCGGTGGTGTTATGCGTCGCGCCAGTAGTAAAAAATTAATAGAGAAAACTGGCCGCTCACAAGCAACTAGGCAACCTGAAAGTCATGGTACAGACGTCACTGTTTGGAGGTCGTTGATCTACGGAGTCAATCTTGGACCGGACGTGCTATTGTGATTTTTTCAGCTACGTATTGCAGCTGGAGGCGCTCCATTTGTGCTTAGGACAAGCTAGGTAATTTTCGCGTTGAGCCTTCAGAAATTAAAAAGCCGGCTTATGGCCGGCTTCTCTGTGACTGCCTCAGCTTGTTTTTGACAAGCCTCACCAGCCTTCAAATCGCTCAGCCCACATTGCGTCGGGCTGAATAGTAGGGGCATCCGCGGGAACTCCTCCGCATCGCCTGGCAGGGCAACAGCTTAAAACCATCCCCTGCCAAATGTGCGGCGCATGATACCCACATTCACCTCAGTTGCCCACCTCCGGTTCCGGTTCAGCGCCTTCCCAGCCCAGCAGGTGGTCATCCAGCGGGACGGGTGGGCGGCGGTTGTTGAGGGTGGACCACCAGAATACCCAGCCGACGATCTGGAAGTTCTGCTCGAAGCGTTCGTCGTAGGTGAGGTATTCGTCCGGGTGTTCGCCGGCGTTGTGGCTGCGCATGCGCAGGCCTCCGCCTGGGCGGTTGTAGAGGTATTTGATGCGTAGCATGCCGTCGTGTTCGACGGCGTAGATTTCGCCGTCGATGATTTGGGTGCGGCCTCGGTCGATGGCGAGGGTGGCGCCTTGCTGGATGATGTCGATCATGCTGTTGTCGACCATGTAGGCGCCCACGGCGCGGTCGGGTTTTACGTTAAGGGTCTGGAGGGTGTGTTGGGTGACGCGGATGCGTTCGGTTGAGGTGAATGTGGGGTGGAGGGGGATCTCCACGTCGTTGTTTTCCGGGCGGCAGGCGGGGCCTGTGAGGTATTTGCCGATGTCTTCGCGGGCGGGTGCAATCCTTGCGGTGGGGGCTTCCAACAGGTAGTTGGCGGGCGGGTGTTTGGGGCCGCGGCCGTCGCTTAGCCAGCGACTGGAGACGCACAGCAGTTCTGCGATCTCGTTGAGTCGGCCCATGGGGACGCCGCGTTTGAACCAGTTGTTCACGTGCTGAGGCGTGACGCCGCGGTTCTTGGCGAAGTCGGAGGCGGAAAGATGAACTTCCCGTAGTAGCGCTTTTAAACGATCACCTGATGTATTCATGAACACAGAGTTTACTGGCCGGGAAAACCATTCAAATAAACCATGCGTTGATTTGCGCGTGTAGGTTTTTGCTTAGTTGTAGCTTGATTCTTCAGGGTTGCTGGTTAGTTGAACATCTAGACTTAAGCGCTGAACTTGATGTTTATTTCCCCCACAAAAAAGCCCCGAATAATCGGGGCTTTTTGATTGCCGTGGCAATGAGGCGCGGGTATCAGCCTTTGTAGGCGGCAACCGACTTCATGATCTCGGCGCGGGCGGCTTCTGCGTCGCCCCAACCGTCGATCTTCACCCATTTGCCTTTTTCGAGGTCTTTGTAGTTCTCGAAGAAGTGCTTGATTTGTTCCAGCAGCAGGGGCGGCAGGTCGGTGTATTCCTTCACGTCGACGTACAGCTGGGACAGCTTGTCGTGTGGCACTGCGATGACTTTGGCATCGCCGCCGCCGTCGTCGGTCATGTTCAGGATGCCGACCGGGCGGGCGCGGATGACCGAGCCTGGGGTGACCGGGTAAGGGGTCACGACCAGCACGTCGAGGGGGTCACCGTCGTCGGCCAGGGTGTTGGGGATGAAACCGTAGTTGGCCGGGTAGAACATCGGGGTGGCCATGAAACGGTCAACGAACAGGCAGTCGCTGTCTTTGTCGATTTCGTATTTGATCGGCGCGTGGTTGGCCGGAATTTCGATGGCGACGTAGATGTCGTTCGGCAGGTCTTTGCCAGCCGGAATCTTGCTGTAGCTCATTGGGCGTTGCCCCCGTTAGTTGGCCATGTGACATGGCCGGATTGGCCTAAAAGTGGCGGCGATTATAGGCATATTCTGACGCCGATGCCATGCGCCAAGCGTCGTACGGTCATTCGCCCTGCGGCTGGTAGCGCGGGTCGCGGGCTTGCAGTTGGGTCAGGCGGGCCAGGGGATCCTGGCGGTAAAAGCGGCTGAGTTGGGCGTACACCTGTGGATAACTATTGACCAGCAAGTCCGGGGCACTGAAGAAATATTCGCTGGTGACGGCAAAGAATTCCGCCGGGTTTTCGGCGGCGTAGGGGTCGATCTCGGTTTCAGCGTCGGGGTTGGCGTCCAGTTGGCGATTGAGGTCGTCAAAGGCGCTCTGCATCACGCTGGCCCAGTCCTGCACGCGCATGTCGTTGTGCAGCGGTGGCAGGCCGTTGGCGTCGCCGTTGAGCATGTCCAGTTTGTGCGCCAGCTCGTGGATGACCAGGTTGTAGCCTTCCCATTGGCCGCTGGCCAGTACCCCGGGCCAGGCCAGTATCACCGGGCCCTGCTGCCAGGCTTCGCCGCTGTGTTCGCCGTCCCACTCGTGTTCCACGCCGCTGGCATCGCGATGACGCTGCGGGCTGAGGAAGTCGTCGGGGTACAGCACGATTTCATGGAAGCCCTGATACCAGTCGAGGTCGCCCAGGTTCATCAACGGCAGTTGCGCCTGGGCGGCGAGCAGCAGGCGTTGTTCCTGGTGCAGTTCGACGCCGGGCAGGGCGGTGAGGTGTTTTTCGGCGAGGAACAGCACACAGGCTTCGCGCAGCCACTGGTCTTGCTCGGCCGTGAGGCCGTCGAGGAAGGTCAGGTGGTGGCGCACCCGCTGCCAGGTGTCATTGGCAATCGGGTGCTTGGCCAGCAGGCGCCGGCGACGCCAGGCGCTGAGGGACCACACGGGCGATCAGTGTGGTTTGGCTTCGGAGGAGGTGCGGCCAAAGCGGCTGCGCACCACGCCGATGATCATCGGCACCAGGGACAGCAGGATGATGAACACGACGAGCAACGACAGGTTCTTCTTGATGAACGGCACGTTGCCGAAGAAGTAGCCCAGGGTCACCAGGCCACCGACCCAGAGAATGGTGCCGAGCACGCTGAACCCGAAGAAGCGCGGGTAGGGCATTTTCGCGATGCCGGCGACGAACGGCGCGAAGGTGCGCAGGATCGGCAGGAAGCGCGCCAGGGTCACGGTTTTGCCGCCGTGCTTGTCGTAGAAGTCGTGGGTTTTTTGCAGGTAGTCGCGACGGAAGATTTTCGAGTTCGGGTTGCTGAACAAGCGTTCACCCACCGTTCGCCCGATCACGTAGTTGGTGCTGTCGCCGAGGATGGCCGCCAGCATCAGCAGGCCGCCCAGCAACACCGGGTCCATGCCGCCGCCTGCGGCAACGGCACCGGCGATGAACAGCAACGAATCGCCCGGCAAAAACGGCATGACCACCAGGCCGGTCTCGCAAAAAATCACCAGGAACAGAATGGCGTAGATCCACGGACCGTAGTTGGTTACCAGCATGTCGAGGTAAACATCGAGATGCAGGATAAGGTCAAGCGGGTTGAAATCCATGGATGGCACCTGTGTGAATGGCCCGGCTCAGCAGGCCAGTGCGGGAACGACGGGAAATAAGGCTACACGTGTATGTCGAGATTCTTACGACCCTGAGAGGTGCGCATTATACGGATTGAATAGTGAAAAGCGTGTGGCTTTTGTAGCGGGGAGTGTCGTGAAAGTGTGAAGCGGTGGGGCTCGGTTTGAAAAAGTGTGGGAGGGGGCTTGCTCCCGATGGCGGTGGGGCAGTGACATGCCTATTGGCTGGCACACCGCTATCGGGGGCAAGCCCCCTCCCACAGGGGATTTTGGTGTTTGAGGGTCAGTCTTCGCTGATCGGCAGCACGTAGTTCTTGAATTCGGTGTCTTCGCGAAAACCGATGGACTCGTAGGTCTTCTGCGCCACGTCATTATCGCTGCTGGTCGATACCCGCAGCCGCACCGCGTGGGTTTCCTTGGCCATTTTCTTCGCTGTGCGCATCAGGTTATCGGCGACCAGTTGCCGGCGCGCGTCCTCTGCCACATAGATGTCGTTGAGGATCCACACCCGTTTGAGCGACAGCGAGGAGAAGCTTGGATAGAGCTGGCAGAACCCCAGCAGCCGCTTGTCATCATCATCGGCCAGTGCCAGGTAGATCACCGATTCCTTGCGGCGCAGGCGCTTTTCCAGGAAGGCCCGCGACGAGTCCGGGAACGGCAGGGCCCCATAGAATTCGCGGTATTTGACGAACAGCGGGGTGAGCAGGTCCAGGTGTTCCAGGGTCGCTTGAGTAATCCGCATGCCAGGCCTCAACTTCCAAATGGGTATGACCACGCGCGCGGTCGTCGCTTGATGCTGCCTAAAGCCACGAAAAAGCGCAATCGTGCGGCGATCAGTCTACGGGTGGGCTGAGCAGGAAATTGCCCTTCATCAAGTCCGGGTCATCTGATTCAATCGTCTGCAACTGCGCCTCGTCCTTGAGATTGACCCCGGACAATTGCCGCCGGCAGGCCTCGCGCATCAGGTACAGCAGGCGATGGGCCGCCATGCCGTAACTCAGGCCTTCCAGGCGCACATTGGAGATGCAGTTGCGGTAGGCGTCGGTGAGGCCGACCTTGGGGTTGTAAGTGAAATACAGCCCCAGGCTGTCCGGCGAACTGAGCCCCGGCCGTTCGCCGATCAGGATCACTACCATTTTGGCGCCGAGCAGTTGCCCGATCTCGTCGGCCACTGCCACGCGGCCCTGTTCTACCAGGATGACCGGTGACAAGGACCAGCCTTCAGCGTGGGTCTGTTCTTCCAGGCGTGTCAGAAAGGGCGCGGTGTGTTTATGCACGGCCAGCGCCGACAGGCCATCGGCTACTACGATCGCCAGGTCCATCCCATTCGGATGGGCTGCCGCATAGTCGCGCAGGGTCTGGGCCGATTCATCACTCAAGCGGCGTCCAAGATCGGGGCGTTGCAGGTAGGTATGCCGGTCGGTGGCGGCGCTGTGCAGCAACAGGCTGTCGCGGCCGCGTTCGGCACATTGGCGGCTTAGCCCTTCATGATCGAAGGGCAGGTGCACCGCGTCTCGCGCCTGGGCGTGGGCGAACTGGAAGTCGAGTTGGGCGTTGGTCGGAATGCTGGTGCCGGTGCGGCCCAAGGCAATGCGCGCCGGGGTCAGGCGGCGCAGTTGCAGCCATGGGTTGTCAGGCAATTCTGGTTGCACGGTCGGCTCCTTCATCCCAATTGCGCCAGAGCGTGGCGAAACGCCGGTGGCAGGCTGTTACCAAAGCGCACCTTGCCACCTTCCTGCGTAAAGATGCCCATGTTCGCCAGCCATTGTTCGAACTCCGGCGCCGGTTTCAGTCCCAGTGTCTGGCGCGCGTACAGCGCGTCGTGGAATGAGGTGGTCTGGTAATTGAGCATGATGTCGTCGGAGCCGGGGATGCCCATGATGAAATTGATCCCGGCCACGCCGAGCAGGGTCAGCAGGGTGTCCATGTCATCCTGGTCGGCTTCGGCGTGGTTGGTGTAGCAGATGTCGCAACCCATCGGCACGCCGAGCAACTTGCCGCAGAAGTGATCTTCGAGACCGGCGCGGATGATCTGTTTGCCGTTGTACAGGTACTCGGGGCCGATAAAGCCGACCACGGTGTTGACCAGAAACGGTTTGAAGTGCCGGGCCACCGCGTAGGCGCGGGTTTCACAGGTTTGCTGGTCGACGCCAAAGTGCGCGTTGGCCGACAAGGCGCTGCCCTGGCCGGTTTCGAAATACATCAGGTTCTGGCCCAGGGTGCCGCGATTGAGGCTCAGGCCGGCGTCGTAACCTTCCTGCAGCAGGCTCAGGCTGATGCCGAAGCTGGCGTTGGCCGCCTCGGTGCCGGCGATCGACTGGAACACCAGGTCCAGCGGCACGCCACGGTTGATCGCCTCGATGGAGGTGGTGACGTGGGTCAGCACGCAGGCCTGGGTGGGGATGTCGTAGCGCTGGATGATGGCGTCGAGCATCTCCAGCATGGCGCAGATTGAGGCGATGCTGTCGGTGGCCGGGTTGATGCCGATCATGGCGTCGCCGTTGCCGTAGAGCAGGCCGTCGAGAATGCTGGCGGCGATGCCCGCCGGTTCGTCGGTGGGGTGGTTGGGCTGCAGCCGCGTGGACAGCCGCCCGCGCAGGCCCAGGGTGCCGCGAAACCGGGTGACCACGCGGATCTTCTGCGCCACCAGTACCAGGTCCTGCACGCGCATGATCTTGGACACGGCGGCGGCCATTTCCGGTGTCAGCCCCGGTGCCAGTAAACGCAGGGACTGTTCGTCGGCCGCGTCGCTGAGCAGCCAGTCGCGCAGGCCGCCGACGGTGAGGTGGCTGACCGGTGCAAACGCCTGTTTATCGTGGGTGTCGATGATCAATCGGGTGACTTCATCGCTCTCGTAAGGAATCAGCGCCTCCTGCAGAAAGTGCTTGAGCGGGATATTCGCCAGCGCCATCTGTGCCGCCACCCGTTCGCCGTCATTCTGTGCGGCAACACCGGCGAGGAAATCCCCGGAACGCGCCGGGCTGGCCTTGGCCATCACATCCTTGAGGCTGTCGAAGCGGTAGGTGTGTGCACCCACCGCGTGGGAAAAGCTTGCCATACAGTGTCTCCTGAATGACGCGGGCGGACCTGGAAACGCCGCCCGCGTCGAGGTTTTCGGCAATCAGTGCAAGGCGGCCTCTGCGGCCTGGATCGCCGCAAACTCTTCTTCCGGCGTGCCCGCTACCAAGTGATGCCGGCTGTAGAAAGCAAAGTAAGCAATTAATACTCCATAGATGATCGCAGCGCCAATCACCACCCGTGGATCCACCAGGAAGCCCGCCACCACGGCCACGCAGGCCAGTACCAGCGCCACGCCCGAGGTGAAGACGCCGCCCGGCGTGCGGTACGGGCGATCCATTTTGGGGCGACGGATGCGCAGGGTGATGTGGGCGGCCATCATCAACACGTAGGAAATGGTCGCGCCGAACACCGCCACCAGAATCAGCAGATCGCCCTGGCCGGTCAGCGACAGGCCAAAACCGATCATCCCGGGAATCACCAACGCCAGTACCGGTGCCTTGCTCTTGTTGGTCTCGGACAGTTTGCGCGGCAGGTAGCCAGCACGGGACAGGGCGAATATCTGCCGCGAATAGGCATAGATGATCGAGAAAAAGCTGGCGATCAAGCCGGCCAGGCCCACCAGGTTGACGAAGCCGCCCATCCAGGTCGAACCGCCGTAGGCCAATGCCAGGGCTTCCACCAGCGGGTTGCCGGATTTGATCAGCGCGTAAGTGCCCGCACCGCCGGGCGCGATCACCAGGATCAACAGGGCAAAACTGGTCAGCACCACAATCGCGCCGATCAGCCCGCGTGGCAGGTCGCGCTTGGGGTTCTTGGTTTCTTCCGCAGCCAGCGGCACGCCCTCTACCGCGAGGAAAAACCAGATCGCATAGGGGATCGCCGCCCATACGCCAACGTAGCCGAACGGCAGGAAGCTGCTGGCGCCCTTGGCGTCGCTCAGCGGGATATCCAGCAGATTGGCGACATTGAAGTGCGGCACCATCGATACCAGGAACACACCCAGCGCGATGGCCGCGATGGCGGTAATTACGAACATCAACTTCAACGCTTCACCGACGCCAAAGATGTGGATGCCGATAAAGATGATGTAGAACGCCAAATAGATCATCCAGCCGCCAATACCGAACAGCGACTCGCAATACGCGCCGATAAATACCGCGATGGCGGCGGGGGCGATGGCGTATTCGATCAGGATCGCCGTGCCCGTCAGGAATCCGCCCCAGGGGCCGAACGCGCTGCGGGCAAAGCCGTAGCCACCGCCGGCGGTGGGGATCATTGAGGACAGTTCGGCCAGGGAAAAGCACATGCACAGGTACATGGTGGCCATCAGCAGTGTGGCGAGGAACATCCCGCCCCAACCGCCCTGGGCCAGGCCGAAGTTCCAGCCGGCGTAGTCGCCGGAGATGACATAGGCGACGCCGAGGCCAACCAGTAACACCCAGCCGGCAGCGCCTTTTTTAAGTTCGCGTTGTTGGAAGTATTGAGAGTCGACTTTTTCGAAGTCGACGGAAGAATTTGTGGGTTCGCTGGGCATGGGAAGTACCTTTCATTCTTATTGTTTTAATCCCGACAGGTTGCCGCCGGGTAATGTAGGAGCGAGCTTGCTCGCGAAAAACCTGCGAGCGCCCCGGGGAGCCAGGCTACTCGCGTTATCGTTAACGTTCTTCGCGAGCAAGCTCGCTCCTACAGTGACGGTTGTTACCTCTGTGGGATTAGAAAAACCCCAGCGGATTAATGTCGTAGCTCACCAGCAAGTTTTTGGTCTGCTGGTAGTGATCCAACATCATCTTGTGCGTCTCGCGCCCTACACCGGACTTCTTGTAACCGCCAAACGCGGCATGGGCCGGGTACAGGTGGTAGCAGTTGGTCCACACGCGGCCGGCCTTGATCGCGCGGCCCATGCGGTAGGCGCGGTTGATGTCGCGGGTCCACAGGCCGGCGCCCAGGCCGAACTCGGTGTCGTTGGCAATCGCCAGGGCTTCGGCTTCGTCCTTGAAGGTGGTGATGCTCACCACCGGGCCGAAGATTTCTTCCTGAAACACGCGCATTTCGTTGGTGCCCTTGAGCAGGGTCGGCTGGATGTAATAGCCGGTGGCCAGGTCACCGCTGAGCTTCTCCACCTTGCCGCCGGTGAGCAGTTGCGCGCCTTCGCCCTTGGCGATTTCCAGGTAGGACAGGATCTTGTCGAACTGCTGCTCGGATGCCTGGGCGCCGACCATGGTGTCGGTGTCCAGCGGGTCGCCCCGTTTGATCGACTCGACTTTCTTCATGACCACTTTCATGAAGTCGTCGTAGATCGACTCTTCCACCAGCGCGCGGGACGGGCAGGTGCACACTTCGCCCTGGTTGAAGAACGCCAGCACCAGGCCTTCGGCGGCTTTTTCGATGAATTGCGGTTCGGCTTTCATGATGTCGGCGAAGAAAATGTTCGGCGACTTGCCGCCCAGCTCAACGGTAGACGGAATGATGTTCTCGGCCGCCGCATGCATGATGTGCGAACCCACTGGCGTTGAGCCGGTGAACGCGATCTTGGCGATGCGCTTGCTGGTGGCCAGGGCTTCGCCGGCTTCTTTGCCGAAGCCGTGCACGACGTTGAGTACACCGGGCGGCAGCAGGTCGCCGATCAGTTCCATCAGCACGTTGATGCCCAGCGGCGTTTGCTCGGCCGGCTTGAGCACCACGCAGTTGCCGGCGGCCAGGGCCGGGGCAAGTTTCCAGGCGGCCATCAGCAAGGGGAAGTTCCACGGGATGATCTGGCCGACCACGCCCAGCGGCTCGTGGAAGTGATAGGCAGCGGTGAGTTCGTTGATTTCGGCGCTGCTGCCTTCCTGGGCGCGAATGCAACCGGCGAAGTAGCGGAAGTGGTCGGCGGCCAGCGGGATGTCGGCGTTGAGGGTTTCGCGCACGGCCTTGCCGTTGTCCCAGGTTTCGGTGATGGCCAGCAGTTCGAGGTTCTGTTCGATGCGGTCGGCGATTTTCAGCAGTACCAGCGAGCGGTCCTGGGCGCTGGTTTTGCCCCAGGCGTCAGCGGCGGCATGGGCGGCGTCCAGCGCCTTGTCGATGTCCTTGGCGGTGGAGCGCGGGAAGTCTGCAATGGGCTTGCCATTGACCGGCGAAGTGTTGGTGAAGTAATTGCCATCGACCGGCGCAACGAATTCGCCACCGATGTAGTTGCCGTACTTGGCCTTGAACGAAACGATGGCGCCTTCAGTACCGGGGTGTGCATAACGCATGGTGGGCATCTCCTGCTTTTATGTTTATCGGAGTACAGCGCGGCAAGCGCTTTATAAAGCGTAGAGCAAAGGTCGGGCCACTGGGTGCGGGCCAGCTAAATCAAGGGTTTGGTTTTGTTTACAAGGCATGACTGTGGCCGGATCGATACAGGCGGGTGACAGTGTGTGCCATAAACGGTACAGCCAGTGACCGATGGGTCGGCGCGGGATTGCAATGGCCGGGTGCCTGGGGGATGCTGGGCGTTCTCACGCAGGGAGAATAATAAGAACATGCACAACGATCATTTCAGTCGTCATGCCCAGCAGGTGCTCACCGTCACCCGTGGGCAAGAGCCGCCTCACGGACCGGGCAGCGACCCGTCCATCGCCCGCTCCTGGTTGCGTTGCCTGGAGGACTACCACCTCGACCCTGCGCTGACCGTCGCCCCCACCGTGCTTGAGCATGACCGCTTGCTGGAAAGCCGCGAACGCCTGCGCCAGGTCTTGCACATCGCCGGCACCGAAATGAACAGCCTGCACCAGCAGCTCTCGGGCGCGGGCCACGCCGTGCTGCTCACCGATGCGCGCGGGGTGATCCTCAACTGCGTCACCGCGCCCTCCGAACGCAGGATTTTCGAGCGCGCCGGGCTGTGGCTGGGCGCTGATTGGAGCGAAGCCTGCGAAGGCACCAATGGCATCGGCACCTGCCTGGTCGAGCGCCAATCCCTGACCATCCACCGTGACGAGCACTTTCGCGGTCGCCATACCGGGCTGACCTGTTCGGCGAGCCCGGTGTTCGACCCCCACGGTGAGTTGCTGGCGGTATTGGACGTGTCGTCGGCCCGCGAAGCCGTGTCGCGCCAGAGTCAGTTCCACACCATGGCGCTGGTCAACCTGTCGGCCAAGATGATTGAAAGCTGCTACTTTTTGCGCCACTTCGAACAGCACTGGTTGTTGCGCTTTCATCTGCAGGCGGAGTCGGTCGGGTTGTTCAGTGAAGGGCTGTTGGCGTTTGATGGCGAAGGGCGCATCTGTGCGCTCAACCAGAGCGCACTGAACCTGTTGGGGCAGTTGCGTGGCGGCCTGTTGGGCCAGCCGGTGGAAGCGGTTTTCGACTGTTCCCTGGATCAGTTGCTGGGGCGCGCCAGCGCCAACCCCACGGCCGGCTGGCCGTTGCGTACCCGCGATGGCCGCCAGTTGTTCGCGGCGTTACGCGGACAGGGGCGCCCGGCCCCGGCGCCCAGCGCCAAGCCGACTGTTCCCGGCCGTTCGCGCTTGCCCGGCGTCTGCCTGGATGACCCGGCGCTGCGGCTGGCTTTCAGCCAGTCTGTGCGGGTGTTCGAGCGTGACGTGCCGTTACTGGTCAATGGGGAAACCGGCTCGGGCAAGGAAGCCTTTGCCAAGGCGGTCCATCTGGCCAGCCAGCGTGCCGACAAACCCTTCGTTGCCCTCAACTGCGCCGCTATCCCGGAAAACCTGATCGAGAGCGAATTGTTCGGCTATCGCGGCGGCAGTTTTACCGGCGCACGCAAGGAGGGCATGCAAGGCAAGCTGCAGCAGGCCGATGGCGGCACGCTGTTTCTTGACGAGATCGGCGACATGCCCCTGGCCTTGCAGACGCGACTGCTCAGGGTGCTGGAAGACCGCCTGGTGGTGCCGATCGGTGGTGAGCCCCGAGCCGTAAATGTCAGAATTATCAGCGCTACCCACCGCAATCTACTGGCCAGGGTAGAGGACGGCGGCTTTCGCGAGGATTTGTACTATCGGCTCAATGGCCTGGAAGTTGCGCTACCGGCGTTGCGTCAGCGCACTGACAAATCACAGCTGCTGGACCTGCTGCTGGCACAGGAGGCCGGTGATCAGGCTGTCTACCTGGAGCCGGCTGCGCGCGACGCGTTGTTGGCGTTTGCCTGGCCGGGCAACGTCCGACAGTTGCGTACGGTATTGCGCACGCTGGTCGCGCTGTGCGAAAACGGGAAGGTCGCTGCGGAAAATTTACCGCCGATGATCCGTCACACACCTACCCATGACGCACCCTCAAGTGTTTCTTCGCTGTCCCCCTTTGAAGAGGCCGAGCGGTCAACCCTGCTGGCCGCCCTGGAGCAACAGCACTGGCATATGAGCCATGCGGCAACGCACTTGGGTGTCAGCCG
Organism: Pseudomonas sp. 28 E 9; assembly: GCF_900004785.1. Classification (NCBI taxonomy): domain Bacteria; kingdom Pseudomonadati; phylum Pseudomonadota; class Gammaproteobacteria; order Pseudomonadales; family Pseudomonadaceae; genus Pseudomonas; species Pseudomonas sp. 28 E 9. Next base: position 22,218 of record NZ_CVTK01000038.1, read on the forward strand.
TAACACGTTGTACCGCAAGTTGCGCAAGTATGAGATTTCACGAGGTTCGGTAGTTTAGCCTACAACGGTTTTGAAGTTTTACAGGCGCCTTGGTTAATAAGTAAATGGGGGTGTGTAAGTTGTTGGGTTCAGCAATATTATGTCGATTTTAAATGTCGCGTATTTTGCATGTTTGTCCCACTCATTGAGTACATTGAAGCTTCGGTTGTTTAGAAACTTGAACACTGTATTCAGGGTGGATGATGAGTATTCCAACGACGTATACGTACCCAATAACAGCGTCCTTCAGTTCACTGGCTGAACGAGGCGAAGTCCATACAAATCATAGGGGCGGCGCCGCGATTGATAAAGACCACCCTGCGACTGAAACAAGTGAAACGCCTTCAACAAGTCGCGCCGAGGCCGATGCCGAGGTCGCCAGTTCATTCGCCTCATTATTGCTCGACGGTAGTTATAGAACGTCAGTTCGGCCCCCCGATGTGCAGGTCCCGCCGCACTCGACGGTAGCGCGCTGGTATGCCCAACTGGACAGTGCCTTTAAAAGCGAAGGATTTTCAGCCTGGGCTAACAAGCAGGGGCTGGATATGCATGCTCTGACGCTGATCCCTGCGCGCGGGGAAATAAAAGGTTATGTAGACGGTCGGCCCAAAACCTTTTATTTGTCAGACGATTCAGGCTGGTCTGATGTTTCCCGCACGCTCCTGGCCCTGGGCAGGGTATTCGCCCCCGAACACGGTCAAGCGGTGCGATACCCAGGGAGCGGTCAGGGCGGCGTGTCGATGCCGCTGGTCGCGCAATTCTACAAGGAGCCTGATCTTTTTGACGGCGGCCAAGCCAGCGTTCGCCGCATACAGTTCACGGATAATCCCGGCTTCAATCTGGATGAGCGTCACCTGTCGACCCACTCCGACGCGGCGCTGGCGGCGCATCGGCAGGCGCTGGGCGATGAGGCCAATCGGCACAGGCTGATGAGCGCATTGAACGCCTTGGTCGATGACGCTGAGGGGCGTGTCGACTTGGAGCAGAGCAACGTGCCCATCGATCCTCGCTCTGCATTGTTTGATCGAGAGCCGGGCAAAACGTTGAGCCTTGCCCGGATGCTCAAGCTGGAAGGCTACAAAATGCCCGCGAACAGTGCCCAGGCTCATGCGTTGGCCTCGGCACTGTCCTTTGACCTGGCACACAGGGCGCCGGGCGTTGACTCAGGTGGCGTAAGGCACATTGGGCAGGGGCTGTCGTCTACTTCGCTGCGCAAGATGGGAAAGCTTGTAAAGGCGCAGATCGCGACAGGTACGGCGAACGTGCCTGGAACGGACAGCCTCTTGAGTCGCCTGGTCAGTCATCTCCCAGCCAACCTCAGAAAGGCCATGGCTGATTATCCGTCAATCGCCCTCGACCAGCTCCTGCGCACACCCGAGGCCCTGCGCCTGGGCAAGTTGATTCGGGAGGTGCTCAAGGTTGTCGACACCCCCACGAGCGCGATTGAAAGTCTTGGTGTGGCCCTGGTCCGGGAACTCGATCCTGGCTTGGGCAAGTCGCGGTTCAACCTGGCGGGCTACGACCTGTATAGCGTTGATAACGCGGGCGCGTCTTCGGCAGAGATCGTCAAGCGCTTTACGGCGCACCTCGCCGGCCGGGTCGGCAACGAGGCCGCCGCTGTCGCCGCACGGGTTTTATTATCGGCGGCAGCCCCTGAGTTTGTGGTGAAAGACATCCCGCCCAATTTGGTCTACGGCTCCCACACCTGGACGAATTTTTGTATAGAGGTGGCGCGCATAGAGCAGCAAGTGCCTGGCGCGTCCGCAAACATGACCTTCAGCCAGGTGATGGCTTTCGGTAATACGCCGCCGGTGTCCACCGAGGATGAGGATCAACTGAAGTTCGCCGCACGCGATTCGATCATTGCCTGGGGCATTGCCAACCGTGTTATCGACACCAGCCCGACGCACACTTATTCGGATGCGCAGGCCGAGCAGGCGCAACAGGCACTCAACAAGCAGCAAAAAGAACTTCGCTGGGCGAGTAATGCCATGAAAACGCCGCCGACGACACGGCGGGAATTGGCGCTGGCAGAGTTGAAACGGGTATTTCCGGACGTGGACCCGACGCTCGAGGTGATGCAGCAGGCCTCCGTGAAGCATAAGCCGATATCGTTGTTGGATATTTATATGACGGGGCCCATTCAACCGGACTATTGGATATCCAGGGATGAGCAGCGTTTTCCCTATGAGCGTTTAAAGTCGCGTCTGTCTGAATTGACCCCTGACATCAATAAAGTGTTTAAAGCGAAATTTCAGGAGTATCGCAAGGTCCAGGAAAGTGCCTGGGCTATCCAGTTCAAATATCAGCTGTCACTGCTGCCCATGGCGGACAGGGTGCGTGTCAGCCAATCGGACGTCAGTTTTTTTGAGGTGTCCCGCGCCTATACCAAGAGCGGGCCTTGTACCTCCGGGTTGTTCACCCCCAGGGAATGCCTGCCTCCAACGCCCACGGTGCAGGAGCTTGAAGCGCTCAAGGGCAGGCACGGGTTGCTGATGAAAGTGGTGGAGCCTGACGGCACTGTCAGCGCCTACAGTTACTTTCCCGCCGAAGGCAAGATCGTCAAGGAAGACGGCTTTCCGGGCGGGCGGATCGACCTGGATGATCGCTCCTATTTTGGAGGGGGGAACGAAGGTTACATTCCGGGTTTGCCGCATACCTACAAGCAATATGGGCTAACGGATAAAACGCGCGATCCGCCTGCACCGGATGGGAACAACCAGGGTGACTACTTTTCTGATAAATCGGCTGCACTCGCGCACCTGGCGGGTGGTTATTTCACCAAGGACTATGGTGGCCTGCAGAAGGAGGCAGCGGGCGTCACCGAGATTGAAAAAGGGCGTGCTTACGACGAAGAACTGAAGGGTTTTTTTCTGAGCCTCGTGCCTTTTTACGACGGTGTTCAAGACGCTATCAACGGTGATGTAGGCGGGGCGATATTCAATCTCGGGTTCGACATTCTCGGCTTTGTCATTCCCGGTGCGAATGCCGCGCGCAAAGCCGCCAAGGCGGGCAGAGGTGTTCTGAATACAATTAAAAGCGCTGTCGTGGCGGGTGTGGGTGCGTCCGTCGGCTATACCGACTCAGTCGATATTGCGAAGAACTTAAATAAAGGCGCACGCGCCGGTTATAAGGATACGAAGTACCTGGTTGAAAAGGGTCATGATGTGTTGTCACGTTTGAGAGGCCATTACGGAAGTTATGATGTCACTAAACTCTATAAGGACGGCGATGTTGTAAAAGGGTTTTTTCACGCAACTGAGGACAATGTATGGCGACCTGCCGTGGCCGTCTTCAAGAAAGGCGCCTGGTATGCCTATAACGTTGTCACTAAAACGCCGTTCGGTGTTCAGTTGGTACAATTTGGCGCGGTGAGTTCATTGCAACGCTGATACACGGATGTGTTCAGATAGTCAGGGTTTCCATTATTTAATATTCATTCGGCAGGGACCGTGAATGGTTTGTATCTATCCCAACTAAGGTGAATGAAGATGAAACGTTCAACAACAATAACAACGGCGTTACTTCCTGTCCGCATTTCGATTGTATTCAAAGGGCGTATCAGTCATAAAAAATCGTATCGAACGATAAAGTGTTCAAAAGTAGGTGAGGTCATTGGCGGCCTTCTGAGGGGCGCTTCCAGAGAGAGTATGCCGAGCCCGACACGGGTTGACGCGCCCAACCTCGCAGGCACCGCACGCAGTGGCGTGGAGACAGGCCACCAAAAGTTCGATCAAGGCTTTGTGGACGCCAAAGTGAACGGGTTCGACGGCCCAGGGCACGCCAGTGGCACCCGGCAGGCGGGAGACGCCGCCTCAGGCGCCGGGCAAACGCCCGAAATGGCCGCGTACGTCGAAAAACAGCGAAAAGCCTGGCAAGCCTCCAGGGATGCGCACATCCGCGACCAACTGTTCGGCCAGCCCAGTTCGGGCCGTGTCAATGGGCAGGATGTCGAGCCTTTTTCTGCGCGAACCCTTGAAGAGAATGCCAAGACGGCGGTCAAGGCCATAGAGACTGCGCTGCCGCCGACAAACAGGATCCTGCTCAAGACCGCAGCGATCACGACGGCGATCAGCGTACCTGTGACGTCGATCGGCATGGTCGTTGTCGGGAGTGTCAACGAAGCGCTCAAGCCACTGATCAATCCGGCGCCTGCACCCGTAACACAGGAAAGCACCGAAGAAGGGCGACTCGTCGAGTATGCGCAGAACGCAACTTTTCTGTTGGTCAACACCTTGTCGACACTGCGTGGAGAGCAGCCTGTCGGGCCGAACCTGCAATGGGTGATGCAAACCAGGGACGAGCGCCTCGACTCGCTTGAGGCCATGATTGGCTATGTCGAGAGGGAGCTGGGCAAAGAGGCCAAGGTCCGGAAAATTGATTTTCAACCGGCGTCCACGGGGCCTGAAAAAGATGACATCAAGGCGCGTGTGATCGATTTGGAGAGCCGCATGGCAGCGCTTTCTGCCTTGCTGGGGGCCCTCAGCATCACACCCGCGCCTGAGTCCAATACGCCGGTATTGCCGATAGGGACCGCTTCGCAGCGGCTGGCGGCCATCCAATAGCCCTGGATGGCCGGCGCCACGTTAACCCAGCCTGCGCGCCCGTCGTATCCCCGCGACGGGCGTTTCGCCTTAAGCTAAAGCGTGCGAACTTTCCCCCCCTACGCTAACCTGCCTCGATGTTTACGAGGTCAACTATGCACATTCATATTCTGGGTATCTGCGGCACGTTCATGGGTTCGATGGCGGTTCTGGCCAAAGAGCTGGGCCATCACGTCACTGGCTCCGATGCCAATGTTTATCCACCGATGAGCACGCAATTGCAGGCGCAAGGGATTGAACTGACCCAGGGTTACGACCCTTCGCAGTTCGACCCGGTGCCGGATCTGGTGGTGATTGGCAATGCCATGTCGCGCGGCAACCCGGCGGTCGAATACGTGCTGAATAAAGGCTTGCCTTACGTTTCAGGCCCCCAGTGGCTGGCCGATCACGTGCTGCAGGGCCGCTGGGTATTGGCCGTCGCCGGCACCCACGGCAAGACCACCACCAGCAGCATGCTGGCCTGGGTGCTGGAGCACGCGGGCATGAGCCCGGGCTTTCTGATCGGCGGCGTTCCGCAGAATTTCTCGGTGTCGGCGCGCCTGGGCGACACACCGTTTTTCGTGATTGAGGCCGATGAATACGACAGCGCCTTTTTCGACAAGCGCTCCAAGTTCGTCCACTACCGTCCACGCACGGCGATCCTGAACAACCTGGAGTTCGATCACGCCGATATCTTCCCCGATCTGCCGGCCATTGAACGGCAATTCCATCATCTGGTGCGCACCATTCCCAGCGAAGGCCTGGTAATCCATCCGACCACCGAGCCGGCGTTGCAGCGTGTGATCGACATGGGCTGTTGGACCCCGGTGCAAACCACTGGCGTCGGCGGGCAATGGCAGGTCAAGTTGCTCAGTGACGACGGTTCGCGATTTGAAGTGCTGTTCGAAGGCGTGGGCCAAGGCGTGGTCGACTGGGGCATGACCGGTCAGCATAACGTCGCCAATGCCCTGGTGACCCTGGCGGCTGCGCGGCATGTGGGCGTGACGCCGGCCGTAGGTATCGCCGCATTGAGCGCATTTAAAAGCGTGAAGCGCCGTATGGAGAAGGTCGCCGACGTGAACGGGATTACCATTTACGATGACTTTGCCCACCACCCCACGGCAATTGCCACCACCCTGGATGGCCTGCGCAAACGCGTCGGTGATGCGCAAATCATTGCCATCGTCGAGCCGCGCTCCAATTCCATGAAGCTGGGGGCGCACCGCGATGGCCTGCCCGAAAGCGTGAATGATGCCGACCAAGTGGTGTGGTACGCGCCCGCCAACCTCGGCTGGGACCTGCCCGCTATCGCCGCACTGTGCACCGTGCCTTCGAAGGTATGCGACTCGCTGGAGGGCATCATCGAGCACGTCAAACACGTGGCCAGGCCGGGCACCCACGTGGTGATCATGAGCAATGGCGGCTTCGGCGGCCTGCACGGCAAACTGGCTGAGGCGCTCCAGTGAGCGGCCCGGAACGTATCACCCTGGCGATGACCGGCGCGTCCGGTGCGCCGTATGGCCTGCGCCTGCTCGATTGCCTGGTGCGTGAAGACCGTGAGGTGCACTTCCTGATCTCCAAGGCGGCGCAGTTGGTGTTGGCGACCGAGACCGACGTCGAGCTGCCGGCCAAAGTGCAGATGATGCAAGCCTTCCTCACCGAATACACCGGTGCGGCGGCGGGGCAGATCAAGGTGTACGGCAAAGAGGACTGGATGTCGCCGGTGGCTTCCGGCTCCGGTGCGCCGGCGGCGATGGTGGTGGTGCCATGCTCCACCGGTACCCTGTCGGCGATTGCCACCGGCGCGTGCAACAACTTGATCGAGCGCGCGGCGGACGTCACCTTGAAGGAGCGGCGCCAGTTGATCCTGGTGCCACGCGAGGCGCCTTATTCCAGCATTCACCTGGAACACATGCTCAAGTTGTCGAACATGGGGGTGACCATTTTGCCCGCATCGCCAGGCTTCTATCACCAGCCGCAGACCATTGATGATCTGGTGGACTTTGTGGTGGCGCGTATTCTCAACCTGCTCAATATCCCCCAGGACATGCTGCCGCGTTGGGGCGAGCATCACTTGAGTGGCGATGAATAAGGTACTGTGGGTTGTGCTGGTGCTGCAGTTGACCGGCTGCGCCACCGCACGCACGCTGGATGCGGCGCAACCGGGCGCGCCAGTGGTGTACGCCGGGACCCGGCTGGATATGTACGCGATCAACGGCGGCTGCTGTGCCAAGGACAGGTTTGGCGCCGAGGCCCCCACCTATCCCCATATCGACCTGCCCGCCAGCGCGTTGCTCGATACGCTGCTGTTGCCACTGTCGTTGTTGACCGTGCTGGGCGTCGGCTTCAACGCCACCGGCGGCCTGTAACGCAATTCTCAACAACACCATAAAACCAATGTGGGAGGGGCGGTGCGACGATTCGACTTGCCCCCGATGGCGGCCTCTGGGCTGACCAGGATGTTGGATTGGACCGGGTACATATCCGTTTCTGCGGTAACGGCTGCTATGGGTTCCGCTTTTACAGCGGCTCACTTTTGAAAAGCG
>NZ_CVTK01000039.1:0-208 GCF_900004785.1 Pseudomonas sp. 28 E 9
TAACCGCAGGCGTAGTGCTCGGCACCAGGTTTTCAAAGTTGCCGCCGGTTGCGCCGGTAATAGTGGTGCTGACGGTCGAACCGTTGACGTAGACGTCATTGGCCGGCGTATCGACAACAACAGTACCCGTCGACTCACCCGCCTTGATGGTAATCACCGAGCCATTGCTCAAGGTGACGTTCACCGGCGTCTGCGCCGGGTTGGTCAA
>NZ_CVTK01000039.1:258-7160 GCF_900004785.1 Pseudomonas sp. 28 E 9
GTGCTGACGGTCGAACCGTTGACGTAGACATCATTGGCCGGCGTATCGACAACAACAGTACCTGTCGACTCACCCGCCTTGATGGTAATCACCGAGCCATTGCTCAAGGTGACGCTCACCGGCGTCTGCGCCGGGTTGTTCAATGTCGCGGTGTAGGTGATCTGGCCACCTTCGGTCACGGTCGAACCGGCCGTCAGCGTGACAGTGGTGGTATCGACCACATCAGTAATGGTGGTAACCGCAGGCGTAGTGCTCGGCACCAGGTTTTCAAAGTTGCCGCCGGTTGCGCCGGTAATAGTGGTGCTGACGGTCGAGCCGTTAACGTAGACGTCATTGGCCGGGGTATCGACAACAACAGTACCTGTGGACTCACCTGCCTTGATGGTAATCACCGAGCCATTGCTCAAGGTGACGCTCACCGGGGTTTGCGCCGGGTTGTTCAATGTCGCGGTGTAGGTGATCTGGCCGCCTTCGGTCACGGTGGAACCGGCCGTCAGCGTGACAGTGGTGGTATCGACCACATCAGTAATGGTAGTAACCGCAGGCGTAGTGCTCGGCACCAGGTTTTCAAAGTTGCCGCCGGTTGCTCCGGTAATAGTGGTGCTAACGGTCGAGCCATTAACGTAGACGTCATTGGCCGGCGTATCGACAACAACAGTACCTGTCGACTCCCCCGCCTTGATGGTAATCACCGAGCCATTGCTCAAGGTGACGCTCACCGGGGTTTGTGCCGGGTTGGTCAGGGTCGCGGTGTAGGTGATCTGACCGCCTTCAGTCACGCTCGAACCAGCCGTCAAGGTCACGGTGGTGGTATCGATGGTGTCGGTAATCTGCGTCACGGCCGGGTTAGGGTCGAGGGTCAGTACCAGGTTGTTGCCGCCGGTGATGCCGGTGACGTTGACGCTGATCTGGCTGGCGTCGAGGTACGGGCTGTCGTTAGGCGCCAGGGGCACGTTGACGGTGCCGGTCAGTTGGCCGGACGGGATGGTGATCACCGCGCCGTTGGACAGGGTGATGGTCAAGTCGCTGGTGCCGGCCTGGGTCACGGTGGCGGTATACGTCAGCACGCCCCCGGCTTCGGTGATGCTCGGGGTGGCGCTCAGGCTCAGGGTCGAAGGCTGCAGCGCCAGGTTGCCGTTGCCTGCAGAAGCTTGAGCACCATTAAAGGTATTCAGCGTTGCTGTGCCCTGGCCGATAGGGGCGGTGGGAAAGCCGATGGTCGGATCGACACGCCCGGCGGTCGCGTCCAGCACCACGAAGCTGTGACCGCCGCCTGCCGCGCCATTACCGGCAGCAGTGGCGCCGGCGGCAGTGGCTTCCAGTTCGGTGGTCGGGTCGGCGCCGGCGGCGATGGCCTGCTGCAGCTCGGCAACCGACGGCGCGGCTTGTTCGGTGGCGGCGGCCAGGTCGGCGGTGGAGTCCGGCATGTCGGCGCTCCACTGGGTGTCGCGGCCCAGGTCCAGCGTGCGTCCGTCAGCCAGTTCCAGGCTCACTGCGCCCGACAGGCCCGTATCAATCTGGTCGCCCGCAAACAGGCGATCACCCTCAACCAGAACACGGCGTGTCCCTTCCGGAGAAATAACGAACACTTGACCAACAATGCTTTTGACGATGGCAACAACATTGCTCATTAAATATTTCTCCGGCGATCCGTTTCTGATGATTCCATGTGGCCGCTCAAGAGGGAGGGCCAAACTGGAGGGGGCGTAGTCTGAACACTTACTGACGTCAAATTATTGGCTAGAATTTTTAGCTATCTACTTTATGCCAAACTATTGACCTTATGGCCGCCATCCTAAACAATCGCCCCCGTAATGTCACATTGATATTTATGCGGCGAACCGTCCTACATGTGTGAAGCAGTTCCGCTTTTTGAACTTTCCGACGTACGGTCATTACGCTAGCCATTATCCGACGCGGCGGCGCCAATCGCTGTGATTTGAGACAAGAAGTCCTGGGGAATTTTTAATGCGTCTGCACCTGTTCAAGGCAATACCGTTCGTTCTCGCCGCTAGCTTTGTACAAGCCCAGACGCTGCCTCAAGCCATGCAGCAGGCAATGGATGTGCATCCTGAAATTCAAGCGGGTATAAACAGCCGCATCGCCGCCGATTACCAATTGCGTGCGGCGCAGGGTGGGTATCTGCCGCGTGTCGATTTGAATGCCGGCTATGGCCGTGCGGGCACCGACAACGCTTCCACCCGCGCCGCCAATGGTACGGGCGGCAACCACTGGGACACCCTCAATCGCGGTGAATCCAGCCTGCGCCTGCAGCAAATGATCTTTGACGGGTTCGCCACCTCCAGCGAAGTCGGGCGTCAACAGGCCAACGTCAACTCCCGTGCCTATTCGTTGCTCGGTACGTCCGAGCGCACCGCGTTGACCGTTGCCCAGGTCTACCTGGAAGTGCTGACCCGCCGCGAGTTCGTGCGCCTGGCCGAAGAAAACCTGCGCAACCACGAACGCATTTACGATCAGATCAAGTTGCGCACCCAGCGCGGCGTCGGTAACGGCGCCGATCAGGACCAGGCCGAAGCGCGTCTGGCCCAGGCCCGCAACAACCTGATCACCGAGCAGACCAACCTGGCGGATGCGCAAACCAACTACCTCAGCGCCGTTGGCGAGATGCCCGACCAGCTCGAGCGCCCGGCGCCGTTCATGGCCATGCTCCCGGCCGACCTGAATGAAGCGCGGCGCCAGATGCTCGACAACAGCCCGGTGCTGCGCTCGGCCGAGTCGGACATCTCCGCCGCCGAGAAGCAATACGCGGCCGCCAAATCCAGCTTCTATCCACGCTTTGACGCTGAGCTGGGCACCAATGCCGACAACAACGTCTCCGGTGACGCCAACCACAGCAACGGCTGGGAAGCCATGGTGCGCATGCGCTTCAACCTGTTTGCCGGCGGCAGCAACAAGGCCGACCTGCAATCGAAGTCATACCAGGCCAACCAGGCCCTGGACATCCGCAACAACGCCTTGCGCCAGCTCAATGAAGAACTGGGCCTGGCCTGGAACGCCTTGAACAACGCCAACGCGCAACTGCCGGTGGCCCAGCAGTACGTGGACCACAGCACCCGCGTGCGCACGTCCTACCAGCAACAGTTCAGCCTGGGCCAACGTACCCTGCTGGACTTGCTCGACAGCGAGAACGAATTGTTCACCGCTTCGCGTCGACTGGAAGAGATCAAGAATATTCAGTTATTTACTCAGTACCGAATCAAGGCGACCATGGGCGAATTGCTCAAAAGCCAAGGCGTCGTCGCTCCAATGGCCTCCGTCGTGCAAAACGATGTGAAGCCCAAAGTCCAACTGCCTGGAATGAACTGAGTCACCCCATAGCCCCATCTGTTAGTCGAGAGTGCCCCGCGTGGAATCCGAAGTCAGTCGAGTTCATCTCAGTCATGATCCACGCACGCTGCACGACGATCCGTTACTCGACGGCTTGTTGGCACTCTGCGCCCTGCATCAGAAACCGGCCAGCGCGGCCATGCTCACCACCGGCCTGCCGCTGCCTTCGCAGCGCCTGAGTGCCGAGTTGCTGTCGCGTGCCGCCGCGCGGGCCGGCCTGCAGGGGCGGCTGCTGCAACGCAGGCTCGAACAGATTCCGGCCATCGCGTTACCGGCCCTGCTGCTGCTCAAGGACGGGCGCAGTACCGTGCTGCTCGGCTGGGAAGGCGATGATCAGGCACGGGTGCTGCTCAGCGAAAGTGATGGCGGTGAAGTGCTGATCAAGCGCGCGCTGCTGGTCGACGACTACACCGGCAAAGTCTTCTTTGCCCAGCCGCAGCACAAATTCGACGTTAACCACGGCACGCTGATCCCCCGGGCGCGCTCCTGGTTTCGTGACACGCTCAAGCGTTCGCGCTGGCTGTATACCGATGCCATCGCCGCCAGCTTCCTGATCAACATCATCGCCATGGCCGCGCCGCTGTTCGTGATGAACGTGTACGACCGCGTGGTGCCGAACCAGGCCACCTCTACGCTGTGGGTGCTGGCCGTGGGCATCTGTGGCGCGTATCTGTTCGATTTGGTGCTCAAGAGCCTGCGCAGTCTGTGCCTGGACCTGGCCGGTAAAAAAACCGACCTGATCATCTCCGCCACCCTGTTCGAGCGCATCGTCGGCATGTCGATGAAGTACCGCCCGGCGCGCGTCGGCAGCTTTGCGCAGAACATTCATGAGTTCCAGAGCCTGCGCGACTTCCTCGCCTCCCTGACCCTCACCAGCCTGATCGACCTGCCGTTCACGCTGCTGATCTTCCTGGTGATCGCCCTGCTCGGTGGCCATTTGGTGTGGATTCCGGTGCTGGCGTTCCCGATTGCCCTGGGCATCGGCTACGCCCTGCAAAAACCTTTGGTCGCGACCATGGAACGCACCATGGCCCTGGCCGCCGAACGCCAGTCGAGCCTGATCGAAACCCTCGCCGGGCTGGATGCGGTCAAGGTCAACAATGCCGAGAGCGAACGCCAGTACGGCTGGGAACAGACCATCGGCACCTTGAGCCGGCTCGAACTGCGGGTGAAATTGCTGTCGGGCCTGTCGATGAACATGACCCTGCTGATCCAGCAACTGGCCGGCGTGATCATGATCGTGTTCGGCGTGTACCAGATCATCGACGGCAACCTCAGCATGGGCGGCCTGATTGCCTGCTACATGCTCAGCGGCCGCGCCTTGAGCCCGCTGGCCTCGCTGTCGGGCCTGCTCACGCGCTACCAGCAGGCCAAGGTCACCATGACCTCGGTGGACCAGATGATGGAGCTGCCCCAGGAGCGCAATTTCGAAGAGCGCCCCATGAGCCGTCGCACCCTGCAAGGCGCCATCGAGTGCCGGGGCCTGAATTTCACCTACCCGAACCAACAGAATCCGGCGCTGAAAAACATCAACCTGGTGATCAAGCCAGGGGAAAAGATCGGCATCATCGGTCGCAGCGGCTCGGGCAAAAGCTCCCTGGCCAAACTGATCGTCGGCCTCTATCAACCCGACTCCGGCGCGTTGCTGGTGGACGGTGTGGACGTGCGCCAGATCGACGTCAGCGAACTGCGCCACAACATCGGCTACGTCGCCCAGGACATCCAACTGCTGGCCGGCACCCTGCGTGACAACCTGGTCAGCGGTGCGCGCTACGTCGAAGACGAGATGGTACTGCAAGCCGCCGAACTGGCCGGTGTGCACGAATTCGCGCGCCTGCACCCGCAAGGCTATGAGCTGCAGGTTGGCGAGCGTGGGCAGAACCTGTCCGGTGGCCAGCGCCAGAACGTCGCCCTGGCCCGTGCATTGCTGCTCAACCCGCCCATCCTGCTGCTGGACGAACCCACCAGCGCCATGGACAACACCGGTGAAGAACGCTTGAAACAACGCCTGCATGCCGTGGTGCAAAACAAGACCGTAGTCCTGGTGACGCACCGTGCCTCGCTGCTGTCCCTGGTGGACCGCCTGTTGGTGGTTGACCGTGGGCAGATCCTCGCGGACGGCCCGAAAGCCGTGGTCATGGAAGCGTTGAAGAAGGGGCAGATCAGTGTCGCTTAATTCCATCAAAAGCGCGGTCGGGCGCTACTTCAAAGGTTCCGACTCGCTGCAGGGCCAGCCGCTGCCCGAGGTCAACAAAGCGCTGATCGAAGATGCGCCGCGGGTCATCCGCCTGACCATCTGGGCCATCATCGCGTTCTTTGTGTTCCTGGTGGTGTGGGCGGGTTTCTCCGAAATCGACGAAGTGACCCGAGGCGACGGCAAGGCGATTCCGTCGTCCAAGCTGCAGAAAATCCAGAACCTGGAAGGCGGTATCGTCGCCGAGTTGTATGTCAAGGAAGGCCAGATCGTCGAGGCCGGTGCGCCTTTGATTCGCCTGGACGACACGCGGTTTGTGTCCAACGCCGGGGAGACCGAAGCCCTGCGCCTGGCCATGCAGCTGCGCGTCGAGCGCCTGAGTGCGCAGGTGGACGACCGCCCGCTGACGATTCCCGACGATGTGCTCAAGGCCGCGCCCAGCCAGGCCGCCAACGAGCGCTCACTGTATGAAAGCCGCCGCCAGCAGTTGAAAGACGAAGTCGGCGGTTTGCAGGAGCAACTGGTGCAGCGCCAACAGGAGTTGCGTGAGTTCACCTCCAAGCAAAGCCAGTACCGCAGCCAGTTGTCCCTGCAACGCCAGGAAATCAACATGTCCGAGCCGCTGGTGGCCCAGGGTGCGGTATCGCCGGTGGAAGTGCTGCGCCTCAAGCGCGCCGAAATGGAAACCCGGGGCCAACTGGACGCCACCACCCTGGCGATCCCGCGCGCCGAATCGGCGATCAAGGAAGTGCAGCGCAAGATCGACGAGACCCGTGGCAAATTCCGCAGCGAAGCCCTGACCCAACTCAACGAAGCGCGCACCGAACTGAACAAGGCCGAATCCACCGGCCGCGCCCTGGAAGACCGCGTCAGCCGTACCCTGGTCACCTCGCCGGTGCGCGGCATCGTCAAGCAGTTGCTGGTCAACACCGTCGGAGGCGTCATCCAGCCGGGCAGCGACATGGTCGAAATCGTACCGCTGGACGACACCCTGCTGGTGGAAGCCAAGATCCGCCCGCAAGACATCGCCTTCCTGCACCCTGGCCAGGAAGCGGTGGTCAAATTTACCGCCTATGACTACACCATCTACGGTGGCCTGAAGGCCAAGCTCGAACGCATCGGCGCCGACACCATCACCGATGAAGACAAGAAAACCACCTACTACATGATCACCCTGCGCACCGACCGCAGCCACCTGGGTACCGATGAAAAACCGCTGCTGATCATCCCCGGCATGGTCGCCTCGGTGGACATCATCACCGGCAAGAAAAGCATCCTCAGCTACCTGCTCAAGCCGATCATCAAGGCGCGGGCGGAGGCGTTGCACGAGCGGTAATCTCTATCGCCTGCTCCGGCCTCA
>NZ_CVTK01000042.1:0-5921 GCF_900004785.1 Pseudomonas sp. 28 E 9
CGTTTTGCTTACTTTTGCGCTTTTCAAAAGTGAGCCGCTGTAAAAGCGGAACCCATAGCAGCCGTTACCGCAGAAACGGATATGTACCCGGTCCGATCCAACATCCTGGCCAGCCCAGAGGCCGCCATCGGGGGCAAGCCCCCTCCCACATTTGGTTTTGCGTACATCCGGGGGGTAAGATGGCGGCCTTCCCAGCAGCCCCGCCAACAACCAACAATAAGCCCTGCCCATGCCCTTCGAACTCAGCGTTGACCTGACCACCCTCGCCATTCTCGCCGTCGTGGCCTTTGTTGCCGGTTTCATCGACGCCATCGCCGGCGGCGGCGGCCTGCTCACCACCCCTGCCCTGCTTACCGCCGGCATGCCACCGCACCTGGTGCTGGGCACCAACAAGCTCAGTTCAACCTTTGGCTCGGCTACCGCCAGCTTTACCTTCTACCGCCGCAAGCTGTTCCACCCGCGCCAATGGGTGCATGCCATCGTCGGTACGTTGATCGGTGCGCTGACCGGCGCCGTGGTCGCGCACTATTTGCCCGCCGAAACCCTGAACAAGATGCTGCCGGTGATCGTGTTCGCCTGCGGGGTGTACCTGCTGTTCGGCGGCACGCCCAAGGCGCCGCTGGACGCCGAGGCACCCATCAAGAAGAAATGGCAGGCCACCCAGGGCTTCGGCCTGGGCTTCTATGACGGCGTGGCCGGGCCCGGCACCGGCGCGTTCTGGACCGTGAGCACGATGCTGCTGCACCCGATCGACCTGGTGAAGGCCAGCGGCGTGGCGCGCAGCATGAACTTCGTCAGCAACGCGGCGGCACTGACGGTGTTCATCATCAACGGTTCGGTGGACTGGATCGTCGGCCTGGTGATGGGCATCTCGGTGATGGGCGGCGCATTCTTTGGCGCTCGCAGCGCCATCAGCGGCGGCGCCAAGTTCATTCGCCCGGTGTTCATCACCGTGGTGCTCGGCCTGACCGTGCGCCTAGCCTGGCAGCACTGGTTCAGCGTGGCCTAGGCGGCGCGCCACATAGAGGTCGATCAGGTAGCGCGCAATCGAGCGTGACGCCGGCAACGGCGGCAGGTCGTGGATATTGAACCACTGCGCATCTTCGATTTCATCGGCCTGGGGCACGATGTCGCCACCGGCATACTCGGCATGAAAGCCCAGCATCATCGAATGCGGGAACGGCCAGCACTGGCTGCCCATGTACTGCAGGTTCTTCACCTCGACCTGCACTTCCTCGCGCACCTCACGGATCAGGCAGTCTTCAGCCGACTCACCCGGCTCGGCGAAGCCGGCCAGGGTGCTGTAGACCCCGGTGACAAAGCGTGGCGAGCGCGCCAGCAGGATTTCATCGCCACGGGTCACCAGCACGATCATGCTCGGCGAAATCCGTGGATAGCTGCGCAGGTCGCAGGCCTGGCAGTACATCGCCCGCTCCCGTGGCACCTGGACCATGGCCTGGCCGCAACTGCCGCAGAAGCGGTGCTCGCGCGCCCAGGTACCGATCTGTGCGGCATAACCCAGCACTTTGTACAGGGTGTGATCGCCTTGCAGCATAAAACCGCGCAGGCCTTGCCAGCTGCAGCCCGGCACCTGGGCAGCAGCGTTGATTTCCAGCAGGTACACCGGCTCGCCATCGAGGTGCCCGATGCCGTGTTCGGCAAAGACCGAGAGGTCCTGGCGCTTGAGCCATTCGCGGGGGAACAGCGGCCCGTTGGCATCATGCAAAAAGCCGTCGCGGCTGCGGGCCACGGCCCAGCCGCCGGCGGCGTCGTTGTCCAGCAGCGTTGTGGTAATCCAGCCTGGGGTCATATCAATCAATCCACGAATTCGGGTGTCTGTTTGCTCATATGGGCCGCGATGGCCACGCGCAGGTCGTTGGATTGCAACATAGCCGAGTTCCAGGTGGCAACGTATTCCAGGCCGTCATTGATGCTGTGATCGCGCATATAGCTGATCATCGCCTTGGTGCCGGTGACGGCAATGGGCGACTTGGCGGCGATTTCATGGGCGATGGCCATGACGCCCGCCAACAGGCTGGTCGAGTCGGCATACACACGATTGACCAGGCCGATGCTGCGCGCTTCTTCGGCGCCGAACTGACGACCGGTGTAGGCCAGTTCGCGCAACATGCCGTCGCCGACGATGCGCGGCAGGCGTTGCAAGGTGCCGACGTCGGCGGCCATGCCGATGTCGACTTCCTTGATCGAGAACAGCGCGTCCTCGGCGGCGTAGCGCATGTCGCAGGCGCTGATCAGGTCGATGGCGCCGCCGATGCAATAGCCGTGGATCGCTGCCAGCACCGGCTTGCGGCAGTTGTCGACCGCATTGAACGAGGCTTGCAGTTCGAGGATCTTGCGCCGCAGCACGCGCGCGTTACGGCCCACATCCTTGCCGAGCTCGTTGGCCACCGAAGCGAGCATCATCAGGTCGATGCCGGAGGAAAAGTGCTTGCCGGCACCGCTGAGCACCACCGCGCGCACGGCATCGGTGTCTTCGATCCATTGGAAGATATCGATGATTTCGCTCCAGAACGCCGCGTTCATCGCGTTGATTTTTTCCGGGCGGTTGATCTGCACATGGGCAACGTTGCCGTTGAGTTCAACGACGAAAGCTTGGTATTCGGACATGGCAGTGATCCCTGACTGGCGAGTGATAAGGCCTGAACTATAACAAGGCCAGGCAACGGCGCATCGGCCAAAAGCGGGACTGGCAAAAAACCTTGCCAGGCGCCATCCTTGGCGCTTTAAGCCGCCCCACTGCGGCGTTCGACGTTTGAAGGATATGCCCCATGCACGCCCAGCCCCTCACCCCCGCCGATTTCGACCTGATCGAAGAGACCCTGCTCAAATACGGCGACGACCATTCGGTGCTGAACCTGGCTGAACTCGACGGTTATTTCACGGCCTTGGTCTCCAGCCCGACGCAGGTGGAGATCGCCGAGTGGTTCCCGGCAATCTGGGGCGGGCAGCACCCGGACTGGGAAAGCCCCGCAGAGGCCGGGCAGTTCCTGGACCTGTGTGTACGCCACTTCAACACACTGGCGGCGCAACTGGCCGGCGACTCCAGTGAGTTCAAGGCCCTGTTCGATGAAAAAGAGCACCACGGCCAGTCTGTGACCCTTGCGGAAGAATGGTGCTTTGGCTACATCCGTGGCGCCGCCATTGGCAACTGGCCAGCGCTGCCCGCCGAACTGGCCGTTCAGTTCGAAAAAATCTCCTGGTGCGCCGAGCAGGATAACTTCGAGTTGCCGGCCGACCTGGATGTGCAGGCTCATCAGCAACAGGTCGGCGAAATCGAACCGGCCGCCCGAGCGCTGCACGATTACTGGCTGAGCCAGCGCTAAATCTCGACAAGCACCGCACCTTTGGCCGATTATTCGGGTCCGCCCCGTCGGCCACTCCATGCCACCTCGCCTTGATCAGGAGCCTTGTCCCTTGAGTTCGCAGAAAACCGTGACCGTTACACCGCCCAACTTTCCTCTCAATGGCAAGGTCGCGCCCCCCGGCTCCAAATCCATTACCAACCGCGCCCTGTTGCTGGCGGCCCTGGCCAACGGCACCAGCCGCTTGAGCGGCGCCCTGAAGAGCGACGACACCCGCCACATGTCGGTGGCCCTGCGGCAGATGGGCGTGACCATCGATGAGCCGGACGACACCACCTTCGTGGTTACCGGCCAGGGCAAACTGCAATGGCCGGCGCAGCCGCTGTTCCTCGGCAATGCCGGCACCGCCATGCGCTTTCTCACCGCTGCTGTCGCCACCGTGGAAGGCACCGTGTTACTGGACGGCGACGACTACATGCAAAAGCGCCCGATCGGGCCACTGCTCGACACTCTCGGCCAGAACGGCATCCGGGTCGACAGCCCGACCGGCTGCCCACCGGTGACCGTGCATGGCGTGGGCAAGGTCCAGGCCAAGCGCTTCGAGATCGATGGCGGGTTGTCCAGCCAGTATGTGTCGGCGCTGCTGATGCTCGCAGCCTGCGGCGAAGCGCCGATCGAAGTCGCATTGACCGGCAAGGACATCGGCGCCCGTGGCTATGTGGACCTGACCCTCGATTGCATGCGTGCCTTCGGCGCCCAGGTTGAAGCCGTCGACGACAGCACCTGGCGCGTGGCCGCGACCGGCTACACCGCCCACGATTACCTGATCGAACCCGACGCCTCCGCAGCCACCTACTTGTGGGCCGCGCAAGTGTTGACCGGCGGCCGTATCGACATCGGCGTCGCCGCCGAGGATTTCACCCAGCCGGACGCCAAGGCCCAGGCGGTGATCGCCCAGTTCCCGAACATGCCGGCTACGGTAGTGGGCTCGCAGATGCAGGACGCCATCCCGACCCTGGCGGTGCTCGCCGCCTTCAACAACACCCCGGTGCGCTTCACTGAACTGGCCAACCTGCGCGTCAAGGAATGTGACCGCGTGCAGGCGCTGCATGACGGCCTCAACGCAATCCGTGCGGGCCTGGCGACCATCGAGGGCGACGACTTGCTGGTGGCCGCCGACCCGGCCCTGGCCGGCACATCGTGCAACGCATCGATCGACACCCATGCCGACCACCGCATAGCCATGTGCTTTGCCCTGGCCGGGCTGAAAGTCTCGGGCATCCGGATCCAGGACCCGGACTGCGTGGCCAAGACCTACCCCGGGTACTGGAAGGCCCTGGGCAGCCTCGGCGTGACGCTCAGCGACTAAGGCCACCACGCAGGTTACGGGAGGGCACGCACATGACCATTCGCCAACCCTGCCCGCCCGGCGCCTGCGTCTGCGAGCGCGAACGCTTGCTGGAGGCGCCCGGCGCCGACCTGCGCATTCTCAACCTGACACGCCAGGAAGAAAAACGCCTGCTCGAGCGCCTGGAAAACCTCAAGAGCCTGCAGGACCTGGAGCATATGCAGCAGCGTATGTACGAGCAGTTGGGCATCCGCCTGCATATCGCGCCGGGCCATACCGAGGTCAAGAGCATGCGCGGGATCCAGATCGTCATCGACGAACTGCCCGGCCTGTGTCGCAAGACCCGGCAATCGATCCCGGCAGCGATTCGTCGCGGCATGGAGAAGCAGCCCGAGATTGCCTACCGCTTGCTGGACGCCCACGACCTGTTTCGCGACGCTTGAATCACCCGGCGACGGTCTCACGCTCAAACAGCCCCTGCCCGACCATCCTGGCCTTGTGCAAATGCGCCTGGGCACTGTCGGTTTCCGACTCCAGCAGCAGCTCCGAGGTCAGCACCTGCGCGCCGCAATAGTCAAAGATCCCGTAATCGATCTGCGTGCGCATGGCCTCGGCATAGCCGTGCCGGTCAAAGGCGCTTGCATCCGCAGCGCCCAAGGCGAGCAGATGGACCTGCAAGTGCCGCAGTTTCTTGGTCATGGGGATGTCCGGGCCGTACTCGATCGCCCAGCCGTTGACGAAGACACGGTCGATCCAGCCCTTGAGCAACGCCGGCATGGACCACCAGTAGATCGGGAACGCCAGCACCAACGCGTCGGCGCGGTCGATGCGTGCCTGTTCGGCCCGCACATCCGCCGGCGGCATTGCACCGCTGCGGTGTACCCGGTGGTCAGCGGCGGTGTAGCGTGGGTCGAAACCTTCCGCTGCGAGGTCGGCGATTTCAAAGGTGTGGCCGCAAGCGCTCAAACCCGCGCCGACCTGCTCGGCCACGCTGCGGGTAAGGGATTGCGGGTCGTGATGGGCAACAACGATCAGTGCGTGCATGGCATGGCGTCCTTTTGGGCTTAATCTACTTTTAGTAAGTTACCATCCTTAAGTTACTTTTGGTAGATAGCAAGCGCAGCAGGATGAGGTCTGTCTGGTAAAACAAACCAACTGTGGGAGGGGGCTTGCCCCCGATGGCGGCCTCTGGGCCGACCAGGATGTTGGATTGGACCGGGTACATATCCGTTTCTGCGGTAACGGCTGCT
>NZ_CVTK01000042.1:5974-11699 GCF_900004785.1 Pseudomonas sp. 28 E 9
CATCCATGGCCCAGTGCGGCTAACCCGGCGTCCTGCCGGGTTACCCACGAATTCAAGCCTGCGTTCGGCCAGCGTGGTTTAACGGGGCGCCTGAAATCAAAAGCAGATCAAGATCAAGAGCGACTCGCTTCGCATCGTGGTTACGGTTGGGCGCTACAGAGTTGTGTAGATGCCTATGCCCCGATAGCAGAGTGTCAGTCTCAGCCTATTTGACTGACACACCGCCATCGGGGGCAAGCCCCCTCCCACAGTTTAATCTTCAGTGCTCGAACCTCTTGCCAAACGCTCGCTCACAAACACCCGCACCTTGCGCGTCAGTTGATCCAAATGCCGATCACGCTGCTTTTCCGCATCAACCATGGCGCGCTTACCGTGCTTCTGCAGCAGGTAGGTATGGATCTGCCGCACTTCCAGCGAGCTGTAGATGGCAGCCACGTCCAGCACCCCCATCAGCCCATCGGTGCCGTAGTCCCGCGTGTTCATCAGCACTTGCGTGCCGCGCGCGCCGCGCACCTTGAAGCCCATGGTTTCGAAGGCCGGGACCTTCTCGACCGAACAGGCCAGTTCCGCATGGGGATAGCGCGCCAACACGTCATCGAGCATGGCCCGGGCCACACCCTGGCGCCTGGAACCGGCGTGCACGGCCATAAAAGCCACGCCACAGGCTTGAGGGTCGTCCTTCACCGGCAGGTACAGGCAGAAGCCGACGACGGTCTCGTCCCGCATCGCCACGACCAGCTCAACGCTGATGCCCTTCGAGCCGTCCAGCGCCTCGAGATACAGGTGCACCTCAAAACCGATGACGTACTGGTAGATGTTATAGAGCAGGTTACTGGGCGCCAGGGCCACGCTGCTGATGTCGGTGAGGTTGTCGACCACCATCTGCAGGATCTGGCTGTTGACCGGTTCGGGACAGGGCGTGGTGTAACGGGTAAGGCTGAACATGCAAATTCCTGGGGTTTCACGTCGAGGCAGCGGCAATTGTACCTGTTGCGCGCCGTGTCGCCGGAGTGCTCGACAGCGGCCACTCAACAATTGAGTGAAAAAAGTTCGGACCAACGGGTGCATGCATGCCCCTGGATCGCGCATCATGGGCACTTTCAAGCTCAAGGGTAACGTCCATGCGCGTTCTGTCATTGATGATGGGTCTTACGACGCTGGCCGCCAGTACGGTGTTCTGCGCCAGCGCGATGGCGAATGAAGAAAGTCAGTTGGTGCAACAGATCAACCAGTACCGCAGCCAGGTGCAGCGCTGCAACGACCAGGGTTCCCAGGAGTTGCCGCCGCTGGCCAGTGATACACGGCTGGTGCTGCCGGCCTCCAATGTCGGCGATTTGCAGCAATCGCTGGCGCGGGCCGCGTACCCGATGGTCAACGTGCAGGCCATCAGCCTGTCCGGGCCCAAGGACGCCGAGGCCGCCATGAAAGCGGTGCGTGAGAGCTTCTGTCGCGTGGTGCTCGACCCGCAATTCGTCGATATCGGCGTGAGCAACAACGGCCAGGACTGGCGCATCGTACTGGCGCGCCCGCTGCTCACCAGTGGCCTGGGCGACTGGCAGACCGAAGGCCGCAAGCTGCTCGACCTGATCAACGCCGCCCGCGCCCAGCCGCGCGAGTGCGGCACCCAGGCGTTCACGGCGACCACGCCGCTGTCGTGGAACGACGACCTGGCCAACGCCGCCAACAGCCATACGCGCAACATGGCCAACGGTAACTTTTTCGATCACCTCGACCACGATGGCCGTACCCCCGGCGACCGCGCCGAGCTGGCCGGCTATGTGGGGAAAAATATCGGCGAAAACAACGCCGCCGGCCTCGATACCCCGCGCAAGGTACTGGACGGCTGGCTCGCCAGCCCCGGCCATTGCGCCAACCTGATGAACCCGCAATTTCGCGATTTGGGCGCGGCCTACGCGATGGACCCGAAAAGCGATGCAGGCATCTATTGGACGGGGCTGTTCGGCACACAATAAAGCCTGTGGCCGAGCCCCCAAATGCGCAATAAAATCAAAGTGCTATCCAGCAGTCCAACGTGCTGAACTGATTGCGGTCATACCGGTCTGTAGCTAGGCAGTCTGACCTCTTCAAGGCTTAACTACGGGTAGCGAAAGGTGTGAACCCAATGATGAATTGGCTGCAAGGCAGCAGCGAAATGGCAGAGCGGGTTCGTCGGCATGATTGGACCCATTCGCCCCTGGGGCCGCTTGAACACTGGCCGGACGTGTTGAAGACCACCGTTGCGCTGTGCTTCGCCTCCAGCTTCCCCCAGGCCATCGTCTGGGGGCCGCAGTTGATCACCCTCTACAACGACGCCTTCGTGCCGATCCTGGGTAACAAGCCTGATGCCCTGGGCCGCCCGTTCAGCGACGTGTGGCACGAAGTCTGGGATGACATCAGCCCTATCGCCGACACCGCGTTCGCCGGTCAGGCCACCTACATCGAAAACTTTCCGCTGTTGATCCAGCGTGGCGAGGCCCCTGAACAAGCGTATTTCACCTTTTGCTACAGCCCGATTCGCGACGCTCAAGGCCGGGTGGTCGGGTTGCTCGATACCGTCACGGAAACCACCGCCACGGTGTTTCTTGCACGGCGCCTGGCGGTGCTGGACGCCATCGGCAGCAGCGTAGCCACTGCAACCGATGCTGAAGCCATCATGAACTCGACTACCCGCTTGTTGGCCAAACACCTGCAGGTGTCGATTTGTGCCTACGCCGATGTGGAAGACGATCAGGACAGCTTTACCATTCGCGGCGATTGGTCGGCGCAAGGTTCGCCGAGCATCGTCGGCCGTTACAGCCTGGCCGCCTTCGGTGAACGCGCGATGACCTGCCTGCGGGCCGGCGAGCCCCTGGTGATCCGCAACAACGTGCTTGAACTGCCGGCCCATGACGCCGCGAATTTCCAGGCGCTCGGCGTGACGGCGACCCTCTGCATGCCCCTGATCAAGGACGGCCGCCTCACCGCATTGATGGCCGTGCACGACAAACAGCCCCGCTACTGGTCCTCCTATGACCTGGCGCTCCTGGGCGAAGTCACCGAACGTTCCTGGGCGCATATCGAACGCGTACGCGCCGATGCCGCGGTGCGTGCGGGGCTGGCGGCCTATGCCGAACTCAATGCGACCCTCGAGCAGCGCGTGGAAGAACGCACCCGCGCCCTCGCCCAGGCCGAAGCCGCGCTGCGCCAGTCACAAAAGCTTGAGGCCATCGGCCAGCTTACCGGCGGCGTCGCCCATGACTTCAACAACCTGCTGACGATCATCCGCTCCTCCGTGGATTTCCTGCGCCAGCCGGGGCTGTCGGAAGAACGCCGGCAACGCTACATGTGGGCGGTGTCCGATACCGTCGAACGCGCCAGCAAGCTCACCAGCCAACTGCTCGCCTTTGCCCGTCGCCAGCCGCTGAACCCGCAGGTATTCGATGTCAGCCAACGGGTGCGCAACATCGGCGAGATGCTCGAAAGCGTTACCGGCGCACGCATTCATGTGCAGGTGCAATTGCCCGATCAGCCCTGCTATGCGCGCATCGATCCGAGCCAGTTCGAAACCGCCTTGATCAATATTGCCCTCAATGCCCGCGATGCGATGAACGGCCAGGGCACCCTGACCATCAAGGTCGTCGGGCAGCAGCCACTGCCGCGTATTCGCGGTGACGCCGGGTCGCGCCTGCCTCACCTGTGCATTTCCCTGGCCGACACCGGCAGCGGTATTTCCAGCGAGACTTTCGAACGCATTTTCGAACCGTTTTTTACCACCAAGGCCGTGGGCAAGGGCACCGGGCTGGGTTTGTCGCAAGTCTTCGGCTTTGCCAAGCAATCGGGCGGCAATATCGATGTGGCCAGTACCTTCGGGCTGGGTACGGTGTTCACCCTGTACCTGCCCCAGGTGGAGGGCGAAGTCGCACCACCGCAGGCCGAGCATCCAGCGCTGCTACCGCCGCAGGACGTTACCCAATGGCATGTGCTGATCGTCGAAGACAACCTTGAGGTAGGACGTTTCGCCTGCCAGATCCTCAAGGACCTGGGTTACCAGACCACCTGGGCGACCAATGCCGAACAGGCGCTGGCACTTGCCGGCAAAGACGCGGAAGCCTTCGACGCGATTTTTTCGGATGTGGTGATGCCGGGGATGACCGGTGTCGCCATGGCCAGGCTGCTGCGTCAGCGCCGTGCGGACCTGCCGGTGGTGCTCGTGTCGGGCTACAGCGAAGAACTGGCGGACAATGGGTATGAGGGCTTTGAGTTCCTCGCCAAACCCTACTCCGCCGAACAGGTCGCGCGGGCGTTAGCCAGGGCCATGGCCAAGGATCAGCCCGCCACGGCGACCTGATTGCGACCCAGCGCCTTGGCCCGGTACAGCGCCTTGTCGGCGCTGTCCATCAAGCCATTCAGGTCCAGCGGCTCGGCGTGGGTCGATGCAAGCCCCAGGCTGGCACTCAGCCCCTGCACCGGGTCGGCGCGCAGGTCGCCAATCGCCTGGACCAGTTGCTCTGCAATGCTGCGCGCGGTCTCCAGAGACGTGTTGGGCAGCAATATTGCGAATTCTTCGCCCCCCAGGCGACCGGACACATCGACCTGGCGAAACGAGGCGCTGATCACGCCGCCAATCTGGCGCAACACCTGATCGCCGGTCTGATGACCGTAGGTGTCATTGATGCTTTTGAAGTGATCCATGTCCAACATCAGCGCGCACAGCGGCTGCTGCTCGCGATGGCACTGGGCGTACAGCGCCTGGGCACGCTCGTAGAAGGCACGACGGTTCATCAACCCGGTCAGTTCATCGGTCTGGGCGGCGTGGGTTGAAAGGGTGTGCGCACGTTCCATCTGGCGGGTCAGGCGAAAGGCTTTTTCCAGGGCATCGGAGAGCTTGCGCGTGGCGCCCACTACAAAGGAGGAAAACACCAACACCGCCAGCGCCACGCCCATCTGCATCGGCGCCGGCTGGAACAAAAGCCACAGGGTACACGGCAACAGCACCAGGCCCATGGACCCCAGCGACATGGAGCGATAAGCCGAATAGCACGACACCGCGCTGACCGACATGCCCACGGTAAACAGCATCACCAGCACCTGGGACATGCGGTCATCGACGGGCATCACCGCCAGCGCCCCGCCGCCCCAGATCCCCGCCGACAGCATCAGTGTCAGCCAGTAACGACGCTCCCAGCGCGCGGGCGTGCGTTCGCTGTTGGGACAGCGGAACCATTCCAGGAACAGCTGCAGGCGCACCAGTGAGGAACCCGCCAGCAGTACCAGCCAGACCACCATGACCTGGTGATCGAAACGCTCCCAGCACAGCCAGCAGAGCATGATGGCGGCCAGGCAGGCGCCAAAGATGGCCGAGAACGACTGGCGAAACAGCTGATGCAAACGGTCGGTTCGCACCTGTTCTTCGATGACGTGGTCCGGGTCTTGCCCATGCCCAAGGCTATGCATGCGATTCGCCTGTTTGGCTGCTCCGACAGAGGCGCCATTGTGGCACCCTGCCAGTAGCCCGGACAACAGGATCCTGCGTGCTAGAGCGTTTAACCCTTCTGAGCAGATGCACTGCAATCCAAATGTGGGAGGGGCGGTGCGACGATTCGACTTGCTCCCGATGGCGGCCTCAGGGCCGACCAGGATGTTGGATTGGACCGAGTGCATATCCGTTTCTGCGGTAACGGCTGCTATGGGTTCCGCTTTTACAGCGGCTCACTTTTGAAAAGCGCAAAAGTAAGCAAAACGCTCT
>NZ_CVTK01000042.1:11749-139221 GCF_900004785.1 Pseudomonas sp. 28 E 9
AGTGCGGCTAACCCGGCGTCCTGCCGGGTTGCCCACGGATTCAAGCCTGCGTTCGGCCAGCGTGGTTTAACGGGGCGCCTGAGATCAAGATCAATAGCGCGGCGGCCTTGGAGCCGACCGGTATTTTGTGTCGGCCCCGGTCCAAATGTGGGAGGGGGCTTGCCCCCGATGGCGGCCTCTGGGCCGCCGCGATGGGTCATCCCTTGCCCAGTGCGGCTAACCCGGCATCCTGTCGGGTTGCCCACGGATTCAAGCCTGCGTTCGGCCAGCGTGGTTACGTTTGGCGCTGCAGCGTTGTGTAGATACCTATGACTCTTGTGGCCGCAGAATCAGCACGCCCAAAGGCGGCAGGTTCAATGACAGCGACACCGGCTGACCATGGCGAGGTTCATCCACGGTCTGCACCGCACCGCCATTACCGTAGTTGGACCCGGCATACATATCGGCGTCACTGTTGATCACTTCGCTCCAGCGTCCGGCAAACGGTACGCCGACGGCGTAGGCCTCACGAGGCACCGGCGTGAAGTTGGCGACCACCAGCACCGGCTTGCCGTCCTTGCTCCAGCGCAGCCAGGCGTAGACGCTGTTGATGGCGTCGTCACCGATCAGCCACTGGAAGCCCTGGGGCGCGTCGTCCTGCTCGTGCAGCGCCGGTTCCTCGCGGTACAGGCGGTTCAGATCGCCCACCAATTTCTGCACGCCACGGTGTTCCGGGTATTGCAGCAGGTACCAGTCCAGTTGCTGGTCGTGGTTCCACTCGCGCCACTGGCCGAACTCGCAGCCCATGAACAAGAGCTTCTTGCCCGGGTGCATCCACATGAAACTCAAGTAGGCGCGCAGGTTAGCGAATTTCTGCCAGCGGTCGCCGGGCATCTTGTCGATCAGCGAGTGCTTGCCGTGCACCACCTCATCATGGGAAATCGGCAGGATAAAGCGCTCGGACCAGGCGTACACCAGGCCGAAACTCAGTTCGTTGTGGTGATGGGCGCGGTAGACCGGGTCTTGCTGGATGTAATGCAGCGAGTCGTGCATCCAGCCCATGTTCCATTTGTAGTTGAAGCCCAGGCCCCCTTGCTGGGTGCTTTGACTCACGCCTGGCCACGCAGTGGACTCCTCGGCAATCACCAGCGCACCCGGCGCTTCCAGCGCGACCACGTCGTTCAGATGGCGCAGGAAATCGATGGCTTCCAGGTTCTCCCGGCCGCCGTGGCGGTTGGGCACCCACTCACCGGCTTTGCGTGAATAATCGCGATACAGCATCGAGGCCACCGCATCCACGCGCAGGCCGTCGATATGGAAATGCTTGAGCCAGTGCAACGCCGACGCCAGCATGAAACCGTGCACCTCGGTGCGGCCCAGGTTGTAGATCAGCGTGTCCCAATCCTGGTGGAAACCCTCCAGCGGGTTGGCGTATTCGTACAGCGCAGTGCCGTCGAATTGCGCCAGGCCGTGGGTGTCGGTAGGAAAATGCGCCGGCACCCAGTCGAGGATCACGCCAATATCCGCCCGGTGGCAGGCGTCGACGAAGTAGGCGAAATCTTCCGGCGAGCCGAAGCGTGCGCTCGGTGCGAACTGGGACAAGGCCTGATAACCCCAGGAACCGCCAAATGGATGCTCCATGATCGGCATCAGTTCGATGTGCGTGAAGCCCAATTGCTCCACATAGGGGATCAGCCGCTCGGCCAGTTCGCGCCAGCCGTATTGGCGTGACACTTCGCCGGCCTCGTCCAGCTCGCACTGCCAGGACCCGACGTGCAACTCATAGATAGACAGCGGCGCAGTGGATTTCTGCTTGTCGCCACGCGCCCGCATCCACTCATGGTCCTGCCACTGCACTTGCAACGGCGCAGCGACTTTCGAGGCGGTATCCGGCGGCAGTTGGGTGGCCAGGGCCATCGGGTCGGCCTTGAGCGGCAAGATGCCGTGGGCGCCGAGAATTTCATATTTGTAGGCCGCGCCCGGTTGCAGGCGTGGGACAAAGATTTCCCACACGCCCGAAGGATGACGCAGGCGCATCGGGTGACGGCGACCGTCCCAGACGTTGAAGTCGCCGACCACTGAAACGCGTCGGGCATTCGGTGCCCACACGGCAAACCGTACGCCCTGCACGCCGTCCACCGTGGTGACTTGGGCGCCCAGGCAATTGCCCAGGTCACGGTGGTTGCCTTCGGCAAACAGGTACAGGTCCATTTCACCGAGCAGCAGTTGGCTGAAGCTGTACGGGTCTTCGGTGATCTGCTCGCCGCCGGCCCACTGGATCTTCAGCAGGTAATCCTGGCGCGTGCCGAAGTGCCCGACGAACAGCCCCGGCACCTGGGTCGCGTCGAGGCTGCCGATCGGCTCACCGCCGTCACGCGCCAGGACCTGGACACTCAGGGCTTCAGGCAGGAACGCACGGATAAACTGCCCGCCCTGCTCATCATCGTGCGGCCCAAGGATCGAGAATGGATCAGGGTGCTCGGCGCGCACCAGCGCTTCGACGTCCCTGGATGCCGGCATTGCAGTCAACTTGGGCTGCAGCGGTTCTCTATGCGTAAAACTCATGACGTCTCCCCACCGCGTGCAGTTTTCGATTCAGGTGTAAGCCCGCTGAGCAAACCGTGCAACCCTTGCAAGGGCACCGGCAACCAGCTCGGGCGATTTTCCGCTTCGTAGGCCACTTCATACGCGGCCTTCTCCAGGCTGAACAAGGTCAGCGCGGCGTCCTGGCCGTTGGCATCCTGCCAGTCATGCGCCAGTGTAGCCGTCGCTGCCTGATAAGCCTGGGTAAATGCCTGGCGGGCTTCACTCAGGTAACGCTCGGTCACACGCCGACGCGCGGCGTCCGCCTCCGGCGAATGATCAACCCCCTGCACATTCAGGGCCATGGCCGCCGCGTAATCAAAGGAGCGCAACACCCCGCTGACATCCTTGTACGGGCTGTGCTTGCCACGCCGTTCATGCAACGGTCGCGCCGGCTCGCCTTCAAAGTCGATCAAATAGGCGTCGCCCTTGACGACCAATACCTGGCCGAGGTGCAAGTCACCGTGGACGCGAATCCGCAATCCGCCCAGCGTGGCCTTCGCCAATGACTGGACGTGGCTGCCGATGGCTTTTTTCTGCGCCAGTAATTCACTGACCAGCGCCTGATCGGCGGGGTTCAACTGGCTTTGATTTAGTTTGAGCAAGTGCAAGGCACGCTCGATCTGCGCGCCCACATCCTTGGCCCAGGCCTGGGTGTCCCTGGCCGAGGTGACTTCGGGCTTGAAGTCCTTGTTCTGGGTAGGCGCGCCCAACACCACGTGCATTTCACCCAGGCGCTGACCGAGCAGGCCGGCGAAGTCCGCCAGCTCGCCGAGGGCGTTGTAGTGCTGTTCCTGTTCGGACATCGCTTCGGCCAACTCGTCGCGAATGGCCCGCTCAAGGTTGTTCTGGGTCCAGCTCCAGGCATCGCCCTGGTTGCTCAGATAGCCCTGGGCAATCATCAGCAGGCTGTCCTCGCCCTGTGCGTCGCGCCGGCTCATTGAGCCCATCAGCGGCGAAATGTTCGGGTAGGCGGCTTCGGTCAGGTAGGCGCTCATCTCCAGTTCCGGGTGGACCCCGGCGCTGACTTTGCGGATCAACTTGAGCACCAGGCTCTCGCCTACCACCACCGAACTGTTGGACTGCTCGGCAGACAGGTAGCGCACTGCTGATTCGTCCGTCAGTTGCAAGGCGGCCAGGTGCGGTGTCGCCTCGAAGCGCAGGTCACCCTCGCTGCAATTGAGCACGGTAGCTGCCTGCATGCCTTGAATCACACTGCGAATAAAATGCTCGAGGCTGAACGCGTCGGTGACCAGCCCCACCTGGCGGCTGCGCCGTACCCGCGCCAATGCCAGTTGCTGCGGCAAGGCGCTGGTGAGCTGGTCTTCGCCGAGGAAACCGAACGGCAATTGATAGCGGCTGGTCTGCCCCGCGCTGGTGACGTCGATTTCGCTGAGCAGCACAGGATGCTGCGCATCGCCGAAGCGCACGCCATAGGCAATATGCACGCTGTCGATGGTGGCGTCCTTGCCGGCGAACCAGCGGCGCTTGGGCAGCCAGGCCGGCAACGAGGTCTGTTCCAGGGTGGTGCGACCGGGTTCTTCGAGCAACTCTTCCATACGTTTTTTCAACACCAATGTCGTGAAGTCGGGAATGCTCTGGGCCGGTTCCACATGCCAACTGGGCATCTGGTTTTCCGCCGCCAGCACGAACCAATAAAAGCCATAGGGCGCCAGGGTCAGGAGGAAATTCAGCTGGCCGATGGGCGGGAAGGCGTTACCGCCCAGCATCTCCACCGGCACCATCCCGGCGAATGCCGACAGGTCCAGTTCCGCGGCCTGGGCG
This sequence comes from Pseudomonas sp. 28 E 9, assembly GCF_900004785.1. Classification (NCBI taxonomy): domain Bacteria; kingdom Pseudomonadati; phylum Pseudomonadota; class Gammaproteobacteria; order Pseudomonadales; family Pseudomonadaceae; genus Pseudomonas; species Pseudomonas sp. 28 E 9. The sequence continues at coordinate 16,097 of NZ_CVTK01000042.1, forward strand.
CTGCGCGAGACGTTGGCCACGCACAGGATGATTTCGCTGCGGCCGTCCTCCCCGGTGTATTCGCGGGTATACGCCAGGATGCGGCGGTTGCTCGGCGAGAGCATTTTCAGGCTGCCGCGACCGAATGCCTTGGACTGCTTGCGCACCGCCAGCATGCGCCGCGTCCAGTTCAGCAATGAATGCGGGTCCTGGGCCTGGGTTTCGACGTTGACCGATTGGTAGCCGTACTGCGCGTCCATGATCGGCGGCAATACCAGGCTGGCCGGATCGGCGCGGGAAAAGCCGCCATTGCGGTCGATGGACCATTGCATCGGCGTACGTACGCCATCACGGTCGCCCAGGTAAATGTTGTCGCCCATGCCGATTTCGTCGCCGTAGTAGAGGGTCGGCGTGCCGGGCATCGACAGCAACAGGCTGTTGAGCAGTTCCACGCGGCGCCGGTCACGCTCCACCAGGGGCGCCAGGCGTCGGCGAATGCCCAGGTTGATGCGCGCGCGGCGATCTGCGGCGTAGTAGTTCCACAGGTAGTCGCGCTCTTTGTCGGTGACCATTTCCAGGGTCAATTCATCATGATTGCGCAGGAAGATCGCCCACTGGCAATTGGCCGGAATTTCCGGGGTCTGGCGCAGGATGTCAGTGATGGGGAAACGATCTTCCTGGGCCAGGGCCATGTACATGCGCGGCATCAACGGGAAGTGGAAGGCCATATGGCATTCATCGCCGTCGTCGCCCTTGCGGTCACCGAAGTAGAGTTGCGTGTCCTCGGGCCATTGGTTGGCCTCGGCCAGCAGCATGCGATCAGGGTAATTGGCGTCTATTTCGGCGCGGATCTGCTTGAGCACCCCGTGAGTCTCGGGCAGGTTCTCGTTGTTGGTGCCGTCACGCTCGATCAGGTAGGGAATCGCGTCGAGGCGCAGGCCGTCGATGCCCAGGTCGAGCCAGTAGCGCATCACCGACAGCACCGCTTTCATGACCTGCGGGTTGTCGAAGTTCAGGTCCGGCTGGTGCGAATAGAAACGGTGCCAGAAGTACTGGCCGGCCACCGGGTCCCAGGTCCAGTTGGACTTCTCGGTGTCGAGGAAAATGATCCGCGTGCCGTCGTATTTCTGCTCGTCATCGGACCAGACGTAAAAGTCCCGCGCCGCCGAGCCCGGCTTGGCCTTGCGCGCCCGCTGGAACCAGGGGTGCTGGTCGGAGGTGTGGTTGATCACCAGTTCGGTAATCACCCGCAGCCCGCGTTTATGGGCCTCGGCGATGAAGCGTTTGGCATCGGCCATGGTCCCGTAGTCGCTGTGCACGCCACGGTATTCGGCGATGTCGTAGCCGTCATCGCGGCGCGGCGAGGGGTAGAACGGCAGCAGCCAAATGGTGTTGACGCCAAGGTCGGCAATGTAGTCGAGCTTGGCGATCAACCCGGGAAAGTCACCAATGCCGTCGTTGTTGGAGTCGAAATAGGATTTGACGTGCACCTGATAGATCACCGCGTCCTTGTACCAGAGCGGGTCTTTGATGAAGGTGGCTGCCTTGGGTTTCTTCGCCATTTGAAACTCCTGAAATGCTGCAGACGCAAATGCCATCAATGTGGGAGGGGGCTTGCCCCCGATGGCGGTGGCTCAATTGGTCATTCTGTGACTGATACACCGCAATCGGGGGCAAGCCCCCTCCCACACTCTGTTCTCCACTCGTCTATTGAGCAGTGATGCGCCAGATTCCGAACGGCATCTGCGGGTCCAGTCGGGTCCATTGAGTCTTGCCGTACCAGGTCCAGCGATGGCCGTTCATCAAGTCTTCACCCTGGGTCTGGGCATCGTCCGGCAGGCCCATCTCCCACAGCGGCAGCTCGAAGTGCGCTTCCTGGGCGTTGTGCGGGTCGAGGTTGACGGCCACCAGCACGAAATTGCTGCCGTCCTCGCTGCGCTTGCCGAAGTACAGGATGTTGTCGTTCCAGGCGTTGTAGAGCTTGAGCCCCAGGTGCGTCTGCAACGCCGGGTTCTGGCGGCGGATGCGGTTGAGCTGGGCGATCTCGGCAATGATGTTGCCGGGCGCGGTGAAGTCGCGCGGGCGGATCTCGTATTTCTCCGAGTCCAGGTATTCCTCCTTGCCCGGCACCGGTGCGGACTCGCACAGTTCAAACCCGGAGTACATGCCCCACAAGCCCGAGCCCATGGTGGCCAGCGCGGCGCGGATCAGAAAGCCCGCCCGGCCGCACTCATGCAGGAAGCCTGGATTGATGTCCGGCGTATTGACGAAGAAATTCGGGCGGTAGCACTCGCGCCACGGCGACTGGTTCAACTGGGTGAAATACTCACTCAGCTCGGCCTTGGTGTTGCGCCAGGTGAAATAGGTGTAGCTCTGGGAATAACCGACCTTGCCCAGGCGCGCCATCATGGCCGGGGTGGTAAAGGCTTCGGCGAGGAAGATCACTTCCGGGTATTTGCTGCGCACGTCGCTGATCAACCATTGCCAGAAGGGCAGCGGCTTGGTGTGCGGGTTGTCCACGCGAAAGGTCTTCACGCCCTCTTCCACCCAGCCCACCACGATGTCGCGCAGTTCGGTCCACAGGCCGGGAATTGCGTCCGCCGCATAGAAATCGACGTTGACGATGTCCTGGTACTTTTTCGGTGGATTTTCCGCGTATTTGATCGTGCCGTCCGGGCGCCAGTTGAACCAGCCCGGATGCTCTTTGAGCCACGGGTGGTCCTGGGAGCACTGGATGGCGAAATCCAGGGCGATTTCCAGGCCGTGGTCGGCGGCGGCCTTGACCAGGCGACGGAAATCCTCGCGGCTACCCAGTTGCGGGTGAATCGCTTCGTGTCCGCCCTCCTCGCTGCCAATGGCGTAAGGGCTGCCGGGATCGTCGGAACCGGCGGTCAGGGAGTTGTTCTTGCCCTTGCGATGGCTGCGGCCGATGGGATGGATCGGCGGGAAATACAGCACGTCAAACCCCATGTCGTGGATCATCGACAGGCGTGAATGCACATCGTTAAAGGTGCCATGACGGGCCGGATCATCGGTAATCGAGCGGGGAAACAGCTCGTACCAGCTGGCGAACTGGGCACGCTCACGCTCCACGTCGATCGGGTACACCGTGCTGATGCTCAAATAGGCACGGTGGTCGGCCTGGGTCATCAGGTGTGCACTGTCTTCGTGCAGGAACTGCGCGACCTGCTCGGTTTCCAGCAGGCCGGAGAGTTCGTGGTGCAGCAGCATCAAGCGGTCGCGCAGTTCGTTGTCACTGCGCTCGGCGGCCTGCAACACCAGGCTGCGGCCTTCCTGCAGCTCCAGGCTGACCGGCACCCCGGCTTCATGCTTTTTACGCAGTTCATAGCAGAAGCTGGCGAAGGTATCGATCCAGGCTTCAATGCAAAACTCATGGGGCCCCTGGGTGGTGACGGTAAACGCACCTTCCCAGCCGTTGTTGCCCACATCATTCATGACCACGCTGTGCCAGTTTTCCTGGCCCAGCGGGCGCCAGCGCACCAACACCGCCAGCTTGTCATGGCCATCGGCGAACACTTTACTGGTGACATTGACCTGCTGGCCCACCACGGCCTTAACGGCGAATTCGCCGCCGTCAATCACCGGCATGGTGCTTTCAATGGCGATTCTGGGTAACAGCAGTGCCTGGGACAACGGCAATAAGGAATGTTCTGGAACCAGTGTTTCAGCAGTCATCGAGCATATTCCCCTTACGCCCAGTGGACGCTCTGTGCTTGATCCGAATTCGTAACATGGCGGCGCACTCCCTGAGCAGGCCTGTATTAGGTCCGAGCCCGGGGTGCGGGCAAAAGTTCAGGCGGATATGTCGCCACCGGGCGGGGAATCAATTCCCACCCGTGGCTGTCCACCGATAGAGCAAAGCACAAAGGAGGCCACACCCATGACTATCCCGATCCCGGCGGAGACGCCCGACCCGAATATCGACAACCCGACCCTGCCACCCACCGAGCCTGCACCGGTTCCGGAACAGGAACCGCCGGAGAACGAGCCGCCACCGGTGCAGGAACCGCCAACCACCATGCCGCCGGTTATCGTCAGTCCTTCTCGAAACGCTTGACGATTTTCGGCATCACGCTGAACACCACCAACGCCAGCAACGTACTCAGGACCGCTGTCGATTCCCGACCCAAACCGGCCGAGACCCCAATCGCAGCGGTCATCCACAGCCCGGCGGCGGTGGTCAGGCCTTTGACGTGGCCGGCGTCCTCATCCTTGCCCTTGATAATGGTGCCGGCCCCGAGGAAGCCGATCCCGGCAATCACGCCCTGCACCACCCGGCTCATGGCATCGGCCTGATTGCCGGACATCTGCGGCACCATCACAAACAGCGCAGCCCCCAGCGCCACCAGCATGTGGGTGCGCACGCCGGCGGCCTTGCCCTTGCTCTCGCGTTCAAACCCCAGGATTCCGCCGAGGAACGCGGCCATCAGCAGGCGCACGGTGATCTGGGTGACCTGCCGGGCGTCGCCGATATCGGCAAACTCAGCCTGCAGGGTTAACCATGCTTCATGTAGCCAAGCGTCCATCAATGCCATCCTTTTTGTGATTATTGATAGAAGATGGACAGCGGCGACCGTCAGTCAGTTGCGTGGAACCCTCAATGCTCATTGGCTCCTAAATGATCAGAGCCCATGAAAAGGAGACCGGTATGCCTATCCGTATCGACAACCATCTGTGTTATTTCACGCTGAATGACAATGGCCAGGAACAAAGCGTGCCTGCGACCCGCGTCAATATCGTGACCGATAGCGAAAAATTCATGTCGTACGTGGAACTGGCGGCTGAACGCATCTACATCACCGAAGCCGAGGCCGATGCACTCACCGTCGCGGGTGCCCATGACGGACGCCAGCATGTGAAGGCCGACGAACCGGGTTCGGTCATTTAATCGATGCCTCTGTAGGAGCGAGCTTGCTCGCGAAAAACCTCAAAGATAACGCGTGCTTCCTGCAAGAACGCGGTGTCTGTGGGTTTTTCGCGAGCAAGCTCGCTCCTACAACGTCTCGCATTGAGGCCCTGATCCGCTTTTTAACCGCCAACCTGAGTCTGTTACGCAAACAGCGCGCCGCCCATAGTTCATCCGCCTGATGGAGGCTGATGAGCGAACGACCATGAGCGATCGAATCCCCACCGTGGAAACTTTTGTGCCCATTCACCCAGAGAAGGTGAAGGCCGCATCCCGCGACAACCTGATCCACACCCGCAGCTTCACCGGCCTCTACCGCACCTTGCGCATGAGCGGCGGCGCGTTGTTGTTCCTGGCCTGTTTGCGATCACCGTGTTTGCCGGCCGTGTGTGGTGTGGCTACACCTGCCCGCAAAGCGTGTTCACCTGGCTGTTCATGTGGTGCGAAAAAATCACCGAAGGCGAGCGCAACCAACGCATCAAGCTGCACGCCGCACCCTGGAGCCTTGACAAGCTGGCACGGCGTTCGGCCAAGCACACGCTGTGGCTGGGCATCAGCGTGCTGACTGGGCTTGATCGAAAACATCTACAGCCTCAAGGTCATCAACAAGACTCAGCAGCACCACAATTATCGCCTGGAGCTGGTGGACGCCGAGGGATTCCAGTTGCAGGGTAAGACCCGAATCAGCCTGGCGCCGGGGGAAATCGTGGATTTACAGCGCTGCCGACAGCCGTTTTGTCGCACCACTGAACCGCTGATAATCCCTTGAATGTATAGAGTTCCAATGTAGAAAGATCCAATGTGGGAGGGGGCTTGCCCCCGATTGCGGTGTATCAGTCACCGAATAACCAACTGAGCCACCGCCATCGGGGGCAAGCCCCCTCCCACATTTGCCCAACGCACACACCGTTCAAGGCCCCCATGAAACGCTACGAAAAATTCGCCGATGACATCGCAGAACTGATCCGCTCCGGCGTCCTCGGCCCCGGCCAGCGCGTGCCGTCGGTGCGTTACGCCAGCCAGACCTACGGCGTCAGCCCGTCGACGGTCTTCCAGGCCTACTACCTGCTGGAGCGGCGCGGCCTGATCCGCGCGCGGCCGCGCTCCGGCTACTTCGTCAATACCCACGCGCCCAGCCCGTTTTCCGAGCCGGTGGTGAGCGAGCAGGTGCACGAGTCCACCGAAGTCGATGTGAGTGAGCTGGTGTTTTCGGTGCTCGATTCGATCAAGGACCCCAACACCGTGCCCTTCGGCTCGGCCTTCCCCAGCCCCATGCTGTTCCCGCTGCCGCGCCTGGCCCGCTCCCTGGCCAGTGCCAGCCGCGCAATGGACCCGCGCCTGGTGGTCACCGACATGTCCCCCGGCAACCCGCAACTGCGCCGTCAGATTGCGCTGCGCTACATGGTCGGCGGCCTGATGCTGCCCATGGAAGAACTGCTGATCACCAATGGCGCCCTCGAAGCGCTGAACCTGTGCCTGCAAGCGGTGACCGAGCCCGGCGACCTGGTAGCAATCGAAGCCCCGGCGTTTTATGCCTGCCTGCAAGTGCTCGAGCGCTTGAAGCTCAAGGCCGTGGAAATCCCCGTGCATCCGCGCGACGGCATCGACCTCAACGCCCTGGCGCAAAGCCTTTCGCGTTACCCGATCAAGGCCTGCTGGACCATGACCAGCTTCCAGAACCCGATGGGCGCGACGGTGCCGGAAGAAAAAAAGCAGGCGCTGGTAGCGCTGCTGCGCAGCCATCAGGTACCGCTGATCGAAGACGATGTGTATGCCGAGCTGTATTACGGACAACACGCGCCGAAACCGGCCAAGGCCTTCGACACCGAGGGGTTGGTGATGCACTGCGGCTCCTTTGCCAAGAGCCTGGCGCCAGGGTACCGCGTAGGCTGGGTGGCGGCCGGCCGCTTCGCGCAGAAGGTCGAGCGCCTGAAACTGATGACATCGCTGTGCCCGTCGATGCCGGCCCAGGCCGCGATTGCCGACTACCTGCAACACGGCGGCTACGACCGGCACCTGCGCAAACTGCGCTACGCCCTGGAAGAACAGCAAAGCGCGATGCTTGCCGCCATCGCCCGTTACTTCCCGGCGCAGACCCGCGTCAGCCAACCGGCCGGCGGGTATTTCCTGTGGCTGGAACTGCCGGAGCAAACCGATTCATTGAAGCTGTTCCAGATGGCCCTGGCGCAAGGCATCAGCATCGCACCGGGCCCGATCTTTTCGGCGACCCGGCGCTTTCGCAACTGCATCCGCTTGAACTACGGCAGCCCTTGGACCGACGTGTCGGAGAAGGCGATGGAGACGCTGGGGCGGATTGTGCGCTCGTTTTGAGGGTCAGCAGGTCGTCGCCGCGAGCATCGCCATCACCCACGGCTTGCGTCTGGCGCCGGCGCTTCCCGAGTGCGCTGGATATCGGCCATGAACCCGTCGGCCGGCAGTGGATGGCCCAGCAGATAGCCTTGCAGCGAGTTACAGCCCAGTCGAGTCAGGAAGCGCTGCTGCGCCTCGGTCTCCACGCCTTCGGCGACGATCCGCAAACCCAGGGCCTGGCCCAGCGCAACGATGGCTGAGACGATGGCGGCGTCGTCGCTGTCATGCTCCAGGTCGCGCACGAAACCACGGTCGATCTTCAGTTCATTGGCCGGCAGGCGCTTGAGGTACATCAGGCTGGAATAGCCGGTGCCGAAGTCATCGATGGACAGGTCGACGCCCATGTCCGAGAGCTGCTGCAATACGGTCATGCTCGCGTCGGCATCGCTCATGGCGGTGGTTTCGGTGATCTCTAGGGTCAGGCGGTTGGCCGGCAGTTGGTGCCGTTCCAGGGCGGCGGCCACGCTGGCGACCAGCCCGGGATGGCAGAACTGCAGCGCCGACAGGTTCACCGCAATGCGCCAACTTTCATAACCCTGGGCGTACCACAGGCTCATCTGGCGACAGGCCTCATTGAGTACCCACTCGCCGATGGGAATGATCAGCCCGGTTTTTTCCGCCAGCTCAATGAACGTGGCCGGCAGCAACACGCCGTGCTGTGGATGCTGCCAGCGCAGCAGCGCCTCTGCCCCCACCGCAACCCCGCTGAGCGCGTCGAACTTGGGCTGGTAGTGCAAACGAAATTGCGCGTTGTCGAGGGCGTTGCGCAGGTCCTGCAATAACTGCAGCTGTTTACGCGCGTTGGTGTTCATCGACACATCGAAGAACCGGTAGCCGTTCTTGCCCATGCCTTTGGCGTGGTACATCGCCGCATCGGCATTCATCAACAGCTCCTGGGGGTTGGTCCCGTTGCCCGGGAACAGGGCGATGCCGATGCTGGCGGAGATTTTCAGCTCGTGTTCGGCGACCGTGAAGGCGCGATTGACCAGACTGACCTGGCGTTCGGCCAGGCCCATGGCATCGTCCGGCTGGGTCAGGTGCACCATTAATACAAACTCGTCACCGCCGATGCGCGCCAACGTGTCCTGGCTGCGCAGGTCCTCGCGCAGGCGCAGGCCAACTTCGCGCAGCAACTGATCGCCCATGTGGTGACCAAAGGCATCGTTGACCGGCTTGAAGCCATCCAGGTCGATAAACATCAGCGCAAAGCAACCGCCCTGCTCCTTCACCGCCTGGATACCTTGTTGAATCCGATCCGACAGCAGCGTGCGATTGGGCAGGCCGGTGAGCATGTCGTGCAGGGCCAGGTGGGTCAGTTCCTGGTTGGCCAGGGTCAGGGAGTCGGCCAGTACGGCGGTGCGCGCTTGCAGCCGCGCGTCGAGCAGCGAGGTCAACAGGGCGACGACCAGCACCGCCAATGAGGTCACCAGCACCAGGTTATCCAGGCCGTTGCCGCTCAAGCCGGTCTGTGCGGCGGCGCAGAAGCTGTCGTCGGCAAAACGCGCGGCGGCCATGCCGGTGTAATGCATACCGACGATGGCCACGCCCATCACCACCGCCGCGCCGCCGCGCGCCAGGCGCACATAGGGCGTATTGCGGCGCAGGTTGAAGGCGATCCACAGCGCCGCGCCGGAAGCCACCACGGCGATCAACAGCGAGGCGCCGAACAACGCCGGATCGTAATCGATGCCCGGCGTCATGCGCATCGCGGCCATGCCGGTGTAGTGCATGCTGGCGATGCCTGCGCCCATGACCAACGCGCCGAATGCCAGTTGCCAGGCCGGCAAGCGTGGCTGGCTGACCAGCCATAAGGCAAAACCGCTGGATAACACGGCAATCAGCAATGACAGCGCGGTAATGTCCAGGTCGAAGCCCATTTCGAACGGCAGGCGCAGGGCCAGCATGCCGATAAAGTGCATCGACCACACCCCCACGCCCATCGCGACGGCACCGCCGGTGATCCATAGATAAACCGTACGTCCCTTGGCGGTCGCGATCCGCCCCGCCAGGTCCAGCGCGGTATAGGACGCCAGGATGGCGACGCACAGGGACATCACGACAAGGGAGATGGTGTAGCTACCGGTCAGCATGGGGTATCTCGCGGTTTGACAGCCCGGGCCGGGTGGCAAAGCGGCGGATTGTAGCGAGAATATTTCAGGGCTGGCGATTAATTGCTTACAGACGGCGGGCTGATTTTTCTGACGTCAAATTGGTGGCTTTGCCAGGTGCTGGGCGACGCTCGATTCATACGTCAGCGCGCAGGTTTTCACGGCGTCACTGACGCTTGCGGCGCCCGCCATGAGAAAAAATCTGCCGATGGGTGAATTATTTCGTGTCCGCTTGTATCTGAAGTGACAGAGCGGTGCCATCGCAGCGATGGCACCTCCCGTTCAGCTTCTAGAGTGGCCCGCATGAAATTACGTAAGAAACGCGTCAGTCCGATCGGATTGAACGACATCACCATCGTCGACGACAACAAGATGCGCAAGGCGATCACCGCCGCCGCATTGGGCAACGCCATGGAATGGTTCGACTTTGGCGTCTATGGTTTTGTCGCCTATGTGCTGGGCAAGGTGTTCTTCCCGGACGCGTCCCCCAGCGTACAAATGATCGCTGCACTGGCCACTTTCTCCGTGCCCTTCCTGATCCGTCCACTGGGCGGTCTGTTCTTTGGCGCCCTGGGTGACAAATACGGGCGGCAGAAGGTCCTTGCCGCCACCATCGTGATCATGTCCCTGAGCACCTTCGCCATCGGCCTGATTCCCGGCTACGCGTCCATTGGTATCTGGGCGCCGATCCTGTTGCTGCTGTGCAAAATGGCCCAGGGCTTCTCGGTGGGCGGCGAATACACCGGCGCGTCGATTTTCGTTGCCGAATACGCCCCGGACCGCAAACGCGGTTTCCTGGGCAGTTGGTTGGACTTCGGCTCGATTGCCGGCTTCGTGCTGGGCGCGGGCGTGGTGGTGTTGATTTCCACAGTGCTCGGTGAAGCGGAATTCGAGGCCTGGGGCTGGCGCCTGCCGTTCTTTCTGGCCCTGCCGCTGGGCATCATCGGCCTGTACCTGCGTCACGCCCTGGAAGAGACCCCGGCGTTCCAGCAACATGTCGACAAGCTCGAACAGGGTGACCGCGAGGGCCTCAGCCATGGCCCCAAGGTGTCGTTCAAAGAGATCGCCACCAAGCACTGGCGCAGCCTGCTGACCTGCATCGGTATCGTCGCGGCCACCAACGTGACCTACTACATGCTGCTCACGTACATGCCCAGCTACCTGTCGCACAACCTGCATTACGCCGAAAACAGCGGCGTGTTGATCATCATTGCGATCATGGTCGGCATGCTGTTCGTACAACCGTTCATCGGTTTTGTCAGCGACAAGATCGGCCGCAAACCCTTCATCATCGCCGGCAGCATCGGCCTGCTGTGCCTGTCGATTCCGGCGTTCATGCTGATTACCAGCGGCAAGACCGGGCTGATCTTCAGCGGCCTGCTGATCCTGGCGATCGTGCTGAACTTCTTTATCGGCGTAATGGCCTCCACGCTGCCAGCTATGTTTCCTACACATCTGCGCTACAGTGCATTGGCCAGTGCGTTCAACGTCTCGGTACTGATTGCCGGCGTCACGCCCACCGCAGTGGCGTGGCTGGTGGAAAGCACCAACGACCTGTACATGCCGGCTTATTACTTGATGGTATTCGCCGTGGTAGGCCTGGTTACCGGCCTGACCATGAAGGAAACCGCCAATAAACCCCTGCGCGGCGCGGCCCCGGCGGCGTCGGATATGGAAGAGGCCAAGGAATTGCTGCAAGAGCATCATGATAATATCGAGCAGAAAATCGAGGACATCGATGCCGAAATTGCAGCCCTCCAGGCCAAGCGGGAAAACCTGGTGCAGCAGCACCCACGGATTAATTAAGACCTGACTGTGCGTGGTCGCGGCCTGTGGCCACGCACATTGGAGTGATCACATGGTTCCAAGCGTCACCTATGCACAATCGCTCCTGAGCGCCGACGAACGCGCGGCCATCGCCGAAATCGAAGCGAGCACCAATATTCTCAAGCTGGTCACCCGCCTGACCGGTATGCGCTTTGCCGGCATCGCCAAATTCACCGACCTGGAGTGGGTGGTGTGCTCGGCCTATGACCCTCTGCAGATGGGCATCCACGTCGACGACGTACTCGACCTGGAAACCACCCTGTGCAGTGAATTCTGCATCAATCCCCAAACCCTGTTCGTGCCGCAGATCAGCGTCGACGGACGCTTTGCGTCGCGCCCGGTGGTCAAGAAATACGCCATCGAAAGCTATGCCGGCGCGCCGATTTTCCTGCCCGACGGGCGCCTGTTCGGTGCGCTGTGCGCGCTCGATTCACGCGCCATGCTGTTCGACGATCCCAACCTGCCGGAAACCCTGAGCCTGTTCGCCCGACTGATCGGCTGCATCTTCTACGCTAACCTGGCCCCGGCCGATCAGTGACCGCCGCCCTGCCCGTCCAACATTGCTCGCTGCATCCTCGTGTTGCCAACAGCGCTACTTGAAGAAATGACTCGGCGTCTTGCCAAACTGTTTCTTGAACATGCTGGTAAAGGCGCTCGGGCTGTCATAGCCCAGCTCCAGGGCCACATTGATAATCTTCTCGCCCACCGCGATGCGCTCCAGCGCCAACAGCAAGCGTGCCTGTTGGCGCCACTGGCCGAAGGTCATGCCGGTTTCGCGACGGAACAGGCGCTGGATGGTGGTTTGATCCAGGTCCAAACGCGCGCTCCAGTCAGCGACCGTGGACGCATCGCTGATGACGGCCCAATCGCCTTCATCGATCTCCTGAAGGAATTTGTCGAGGGATTTGATGATTTCGCCCTTTTTGCGAGGTTTTCTGCCCGAATTTCGCGAGACAGGCATTTTTGCCGACTCTAGCATAGCGCTCGAAACAATTAGAAATGGGCCGTCGGCTCACGTACTGTCTGCCCTTGTTAGCTGCCTTGTATGGAATGCCTGAATGTCGACCCTCACCGCGACACCCGCCGCTGCAACCACCACGCCCCAGATAAGCCCGCTGGTCATGCGCGTGCTCGGCGCCTGTGCCCTGGCGCACCTGATCAATGACTTGATCCAGGCCGTGCTGCCGTCGATCTACCCGATGCTCAAGGCCAACTATGGCCTGACGTTTACCCAGGTCGGCCTGATCACCCTGACCTTCCAACTGACCGCTTCCCTGCTGCAACCGTGGATCGGCTACCACACCGACCGTCACCCAAAGCCCTGGCTGTTACCGGCGGGCATGGTCTGCACTTTGATCGGCATCCTGATGCTGGCATTCGTCGGCAGCTTCCCCGCGATTCTGCTGGCGGCGGCGTTGGTGGGAGTCGGCTCGTCGACGTTTCATCCGGAAACGTCCCGCGTGGCACGCCTGGCCTCCGGCGGCCGCTACGGTTTGGCGCAATCGACCTTCCAGGTCGGCGGCAACACCGGCAGCGCCTTCGGCCCGTTGCTGGCGGCGGCCATCATCATTCCCTACGGCCAGTCCCATATCGCCTGGTTCGGCCTGTTCGCGGTGTTCGCAATCGGGGTGCTGTACGGCTTGAGCCGCTGGTACCGCCACCACCTCAACCTGTTCAAGCTCAAGCAAGGCGGCCAGGCGACCCACGGCTTGTCCAAAGGCCGCGTGACCTTTGCCCTGGTGGTACTGGCGCTGCTGGTGTTCTCCAAATATTGGTACATGACCAGCCTGACCAGCTACTTCACGTTCTACCTGATCGAAAAATTCCAGCTGTCGGTCGCCAGCTCCCAGATGTACCTGTTCCTGTTCCTCGGCGCGGTGGCCGTGGGCACCTTCGCCGGCGGACCGATCGGCGACCGGATCGGGCGCAAGAAAGTCATCTGGTTCTCGATTCTCGGCGCCGCGCCGTTCACCCTCGCCCTGCCCTATGTCGACCTGTTCTGGACTGCCGTACTCAGCGTGGTCATCGGCTTTATCATCGCCTCGGCGTTCTCGGCCATCGTGGTGTTCGCCCAGGAACTGGTGCCGGGCAATGTCGGCATGATCGCCGGGATATTCTTCGGCCTGATGTTCGGTTTCAGCGGGATTGGCGCAGCATTGCTGGGCTTGCTCGCGGATCACCATGGCATCGAATACGTCTACAAAATCTGCTCGTTCCTGCCGCTGGCGGGCATCCTGACGATCTTTTTGCCTTCGACCAAAGGCGTCTGACTCTGTGGGAGGGGGCTTGCCCCCTCCCACATTGGTACGTGTCGTCTAGGTGCGTCGCGTAAACCCATTGACGACGATATACAGCAGCGGCCCCACCGACACGAAGACCGCCGTCAACAGGAAATAGGGAATCAACGACGCCACGGAGCGCCCTCGCCCGCGCGCGTCCCGGTACATCCACACACACGCCAGGATCGCCATCAGGTACAGGTCGATCACCACCTGCGCGGTGTCCGGCCGCGACATCAGTTCCTGGCCGAACGCAATGAGCGATTGCTCGGCCGTCAGCATCGTCGCCACGGTATACAACGAAAAGCCGAGCAAAGCGGCCAGGGCGATGTAGGGTTTAGGCATGTTCTCCTCCTTGGAGTGCAATGTGGATGATCAGGCCGCTTACCTTAGCAGTAAGCTGGCACTGGTAAATATCTGTACGTAGACTGCCGTCATACCCTCACTTGAAGACGGCGAAAAAACGTAATGCAAGTTACCGAAGTCTCCATTGCCCAATTGCGCGCTGCGCTTGAATCCGGCCACACCACTGCCGTTGAACTGGTGCGCGCCTACCTGGCGCGGATCGACGCCTATGACGGCCCGCAGACCGCTACCGCGCTGAATGCTGTGGTGGTGCGCAATCCCGACGCCTTGAAGGAAGCCGAAGCGTCCGATGCACGCCGGGCGCAAGGCCAGACCCTGGGGCCGCTGGATGGCATTCCCTATACCGCCAAGGACAGTTACCTGGTCAAGGGCCTCACCGCCGCGTCCGGCAGCCCGGCATTTGCCAGGCTGGTCGCCCAACGCGATGCGTTCACCATCGAGCGCCTGCGCGCCGGCGGCGCCATCTGCCTGGGCAAGACCAATATGCCGCCCATGGCCAACGGCGGCATGCAGCGCGGTGTCTATGGCCGTGCCGAAAGCCCGTATAACGCCGCCTACCTCACTGCACCGTTCGCCTCGGGCTCGTCCAATGGCGCCGGCACGGCGACGGCGGCAAGCTTCGCCGCGTTTGGCCTGGCTGAAGAAACCTGGTCGAGCGGTCGCGGCCCGGCCTCCAACAACGGCTTGTGTGCGTATACGCCTTCGCGCGGGGTGATTTCGGTGCGCGGCAACTGGCCGCTGACCCCGACCATGGACGTGGTGGTGCCCTATGCGCGCACCATGGCGGACCTGCTGGAAGTGCTCGACGTGGTGGTCGCCGATGACCCGGAAACCCGTGGCGACCTGTGGCGCCTGCAACCCTGGGTGCCGATTCCCAGCGTCAGCTCGGTACGTCCGGCGTCTTATGCCGAACTCGCAGAAGGCAAAACGGCCCTCGCCGGCAAGCGCTTCGGTGTGCCGCGCATGTACATCAACGCCGACCCCGAGGCCGGCACCAGCGAAAAACCGGGGATCGGCGGGCCGACCGGGCAGAAAATCCACACCCGCGCCTCGGTGATCGAGCTGTGGCAGGCCGCGCGCCAGGCTCTGGAAGCCGCCGGCGCGGAAGTCATCGAGGTGGATTTCCCCTTGGTGTCCAATTGCGAAGGCGACCGCCCCGGCGCGCCGACAGTGTTCACCCGTGGCCTGGTGTCCAGGCAGTTTCTGCACAATGAGTTGTGGGAACTGTCGGCCTGGGCCTTTGATGATTTCCTGCGCGCCAACGGCGACCCGGCCCTGAACCGCCTGGCGGATGTCGATGGCCCGAAAATTTTCCCCCATGACCCCGGCACCCTGCCCAACCGCGAAGACGACCTGGCCGCCGGCATGGACGAATACGTGCGCATGGCCCAGCGCGGCATCACGCCGTGGAACGAGATCGGCACATTGCCCGACGGCTTGCGCGGTCTTGAGCAAACCCGTCGCCTGGACCTGGAAGACTGGATGGACACCCTGCGCCTCGACGCGGTGCTGTTTCCGACCGTGGCTGATGTTGGGCCCGCTGATGCGGATGTCAACGAAGCTTCTGCCGATATCGCCTGGAGCAATGGCGTGTGGGTGGCCAATGGCAACCTTGCCATTCGCCACCTCGGCGTGCCTACGGTCACCGTCCCGATGGGGGTGATGGCGGATATTGGCATGCCGGTCGGGCTGACGTTTGCCGGTAGAGCCTATGACGATTCGGCGCTGCTGCGCTTTGCCGCCGGGTTTGAAGCCACTGGCAGCAAACGCGTAATTCCGCCGCGGACACCGCCGCTGTAGGCCGATTAGTTGTCGTGTTCCGAGGTTCAAATGTGGGAGGGGGCTTGCCCCCGATGGCGACCTCAGGGCTGGCCAGTATCTTGGATCAGACCGAGTACATATCCGTTATTTAGGTCACGGCCACTTAGGGTTCCGCTTTTACAGCGGCTCACTTTTGAAAAGCGCAAAAGTAAGCAAAACGCTCTTGCCCCACCACTCGGCACCTCGCCTGGGCTCGGTGTGCCCTCTCTCCGGCCAGCGTGGTTTAACGGGGCGCCTGAGATCAAAAGCAGATCAAGATCAAGAGCGACTCGCTGCGCATCGTGGTTACGGGTGGGGGCGGCTGCTTTGTGTAGGAGCGAGCTTGCTCGCGAAAAACGCACAGGCGCCGCGTTGATTCAGGAAGCACGCGGTATCGTTGACGTTTTTCGCGAGCAAGCTCGCTTCTACAGACAGCGGTGTACGATTTTGCTGTATTCACCTCAAGCAGTGCGACGCTGCCACTCGTCCACCACATCGCCCAGTGTCTTGGGCGCGCCGTTGCGTATCCAGGCCATGAATGGACGGTTGAACTTGAACGCCGGGCCGCAGTGTTCAAGCATGAAGCGGCGCACGTTCTGGGTATTCCTGTAGCTCGGGGTTACGGGTGTGGCGCGGGTGATGACGCCACTGTGCCAGTCAAATTCCATTTTATGCCTCGCGGATGGGGATGCCGGTCACCAACATAACCTCAAAGGAGGTCGGATCTGAGCGAAATTTCACTTTCCTTCTCCCTTGCAATTAATGCATGGTTGTACGACGACAGACCTCATCGTCTCTACGCCCACAAAAATAAGGAAACACCCATGCCCAACGTCAAAGTGCTGATCGCTTTTCTGTGCCTGTTCTCCAGCTACGTCATAGCCGCGCCGGCACCTGCCGAGAAGGAGGTGGCCCAGGCAGTCGATCAACTGACCCAGGCCATGTTGCACCTGGATCTCAAGCAACTTCACGCGTTGACCTCGGACACCCTCACCTACGGTCATTCCAGCTGCAAAGTGCAGAACAAGGCGCAGTTCATCGCTGATCTGGAAACCCACACCAGCGCGTTCAAGACCCTGGAAATGCAAAACCAGACCATCACCCTGAACGGCGACACTGCACTGGTGCGCAACCACTTTCATGCCCTGGCGGTGAACAGTGGTGTGGAAGTGCCGACCGATATCGACAATTTCCAGGTCTGGCAGAAGCAGCACGGCAAATGGCTGCTGATCGGTCGCCAGGCTTATAAATACTGACCAATGCCGGTGAGCCGTTCAGCCACGGCTCACCATTGCACCACCTTGCGCACGGTCATCAATGCCTGGCGTAACGCCATCATCGACACCGACCCCAGGGCCAGGCGCAGCGCATGGGGTACATGGGCGGAGACGGCAAAGGGTTCAGCGGTGGATACGCAGATGCCCTCGCGCTGCAAGCTCATGGCCACCTGGTCGGCGCGGGTGTCTTCGGTCAGCGGTAGCCACAGGAAATACGACGAAGGATGGCTGATGCAGGTCAACCCCGTGAGCACCTGCGCCGCCAGGCGTTGCCGTGCCTGGGCATCCTCGCGTTTTTGCGCCTCCAGCCGCGCGACGGTGCCATCTTCGATCCAGGCCACGGCGA
The DNA here is from genome assembly GCF_900004785.1 of Pseudomonas sp. 28 E 9. NCBI lineage: Bacteria > Pseudomonadati > Pseudomonadota > Gammaproteobacteria > Pseudomonadales > Pseudomonadaceae > Pseudomonas > Pseudomonas sp. 28 E 9. Next base: position 33,376 of record NZ_CVTK01000042.1, read on the forward strand.
TCGCGCTCATCACTCCCGGTACGTTCCAGGTGGTTGCCATCAGGCTGCGCTCCAGGCGCTTGACCCACGCCAGGGGCGCCGCGACAAAACCCACGCGCAAGCCAGTGGCGACGCTCTTGGAAAACCCACCCACGTACACCGTGCGCTCAGGCGCCAGCGTCGCCAGCGGCGGCGGTGCGTGTTCGGCGAGAAACGCGTAGGCGGCGTCCTCGATGATCATCAGTTGATGCTGTCGGGCGATCGCCACCAGGCGCTCGCGCTGGGCCAGGCTCATCACCCAGCCCAGCGGGTTATGCATGGTCGGCATGCTGTAGACCGCGCGCACCGGGCGCTTGCGGCACAGGGCCTGCAAGTGATCCAGGTCCGGGCCGGTGGCGCCGGCCGGGATTGCGACGATTTCCAGGTGCAGGGTTTCGGCCAGCACTTTCAAACCCGAATAGGTCAACGCGTCGACGGCAATCACGTCGCCGGGTTTGAGCAGCGCCATCATCGTCACTGCCAGGCCATGCTGGGCCCCGCTGACGAGCAATACCTGCTCTGCCTGCGCTGCCAGCCCGCGATCCACCAGGTGCCGCGCGACCACCGCGCGCTCATGCAGGCGGCCGGCATGGGGTTGATAACGCAACAGCGCTTCAAGGTCGCCGGACAACGCCAGTTGGCGCAGGGCGTTGCGCAGCAAGTCCGCTTGGCCGGGCAATGACGGGTAGTTGAAATTCAGGTCGAGCATGCCGGTCGCCACAGGCATCTGCCCGCTGCCCTGCCCCGGCGGCAACGCTATCTCGCGCACAAAGGTGCCACGCCCGGTCTCCCCACTGACCAGTCCCATCGCCTCCAACTCGCTGTACACCCGGCTCGCCGTCGCCAGCGCCAGCCCATGGTCGGCGGCGAGTTGACGGTGGGTGGGCAGGCGTGTGCCGGGTGGCATCTTCCCAGAACGAATGGCCTCGGCGAACGTATCGACCAAGGATTTGTAGCGCGCACGCGGCATAGTCGCTGTATCCATGACAATTTTTTGATTGCTCCAATCTTCGTCCCTAGGATGGCGCCTACGCAACTTTCCTTTTTCGGACATCGCCATGCAACGCACCTCCCTGTTCGACAGCCTGGACACCCGCACCCAGGGCTGGATCAACGGTTTTATCGGCGTGGTGATTTTCAGCGGCTCATTGCCGGCCACGCGCCTGGCGGTGATGGAGTTCGACCCGGTGTTCCTGACCATGGTCCGCGCGACACTCGCGGCCATCCTGGGCATGTGCCTGCTGCGGTTGCTCAGGGAAAAACGCCCCACCCGCCAACAATGGGCGCCCTTGGCCATCGTCGCGCTCGGCGTGGTGATCGGGTTTCCGCTGCTGACCGCGCTCGCGCTGCAATACGTGACCTCGGCGCACTCGATTGTGTTTATCGGCCTGCTGCCACTGGCAACGGCCCTTTTCGCTGTGCTGCGCGGCGGTGAGCGGCCAGGGCGGGTATTCTGGTTGTTTTCGCTGCTGGGCAGTGCGCTGGTGGTGGGTTACGCCTTCGCCCAGGGCCTGAGCGCCGCGCCCGCCGGGGATGTGCTGATGCTGTTGGCGGTGCTGGTCTGCGGCCTGGGCTATGCCGAAGGCGCCACGCTGTCACGTAGCCTCGGCGGCTGGCAGGTGATTTGCTGGGCCCTGGTGGCGGCGCTGCCCATCGTCGCGCCGTTGAGCCTGCTGCTGGCACCCGTCTCGTTCACCGGCATCAGCCTGCCGGCCTGGCTGAGCCTGGGTTACGTAGCATTGTTCAGCATGTTGATCGGCTTTGTGTTCTGGTATCGCGGCCTTGCCCAGGGAGGCATCGCCGCGGTCGGCCAGTTGCAGCTGCTGCAACCGTTCTTCGGCCTGGCCCTGGCGGCGGGCCTGCTGCATGAGCAGGTGAGCCTGGGGATGCTGCTGGTCACGGTGGCGGTGATCGGTTGCGTGGCCGCAGCCAAAAGGTTCGCACGCTAGCGCGACGGCCCAAGGCCTGCTAAACAGAAGTGTCGTCCCCCGCCCTATTGCCAATCGAGGACTGCACCGATGACGCGTCTCACCGCCAAAGACTTTGCGCCCGAACTGCTGGAACTCTACGACGGCTACGCCCACGGCACGCTTAACCGCCGCGAATTTCTCGACCGCGCCGCACTGTTTACCCTGGGTGGCCTGACCGCCTCGGCCCTGCTCGCAGCCCTGAGCCCCAACTATGCGCTGGCCGAGCAGGTGAAATTCACCGATCCCGATATCGTCGCCGACTACATCACCTACCCGTCAGCCAAGGGTAACGGCACGGTGCGCGCCTACCTGGTGCGGCCGGCCAAGGCCGTCGGCAAGTTACCTGCGGTGGTGGTGGTGCATGAAAACCGTGGCCTGAACCCGTATATCGAAGACGTCGCGCGGCGCCTGGCCAAGGCCGGCTTTATCGCCCTGGCGCCGGATGGCCTGACCTCGGTGGGCGGCTACCCCGGTAACGATGAAAAAGGCGTGGCCCTGCAGCAGACTGTCGACCCGACCAAGCTGATGAACGACTTCTTCGCCGCCATCGAATGGCTGATGCACCACGACAGCAGCACCGGCAAAGTCGGCATCACCGGCTTCTGTTATGGCGGCGGCGTGACCAACGCAGCGGCAGTCGCCTACCCGGAGCTGGGCGCAGCGGTGTCGTTCTACGGACGCCAGCCCGAGGCCAGGGACGTGCCGCGCATCAAGGCGCCGATCATGCTGCATTACGGTGAGCTGGATACGCGCATCAATGAAGGTTGGCCGGCCTACGAGCAGGCGCTGAAGGCCGCAGGCACGACCTACGAGGCGTATATCTACAAGGGCGCCAACCACGGTTTTCATAATGATTCGACGCCACGTTATGACGAGGCTGCGGCGAACCTGGCCTGGGAACGCACCCTGGGGTGGTTTCGCCAATACCTGGCCTAGTGTTCCAGTGCGTAACGACGGCAGTGGTCGAGGTAGCCCTGCTCATGGCTGCCCACCAACTGCACCACGCTGGTCCAGAGCCACGACGGCGCATCCAGCTGACGCGAGCGATTTTCCTGCAACACGGCCATCCAGGCCCTGCGCGTGGCTCGGTCCATCTGGCGGGCGTGGGCCACACCGACAACGCGGGCCAGGTAACCGGCGGCATGCATGGCGTCGATTTCACTCAATTGATCCAGCTCCAGCTTCATGTCCTGGGGCAACAGTTCGCGGATGAAAAAACCGTGGTCCAGGAACCGTGTCGCCAGCATGCGCCCGCCCAATCCGGGCGACAACTGACGAGCGCCCTCCACCACCCGGCGCGCATTGTCGCGCGGCATTTTGGCGCGGGCCGCCCGTGGAGCGGCAGCGCCCACAGCTTCCTTGATATCGATCAGGCAATATTCCCGATCGTCTTTGTCGCCCACCCCGAGCAATGCGGCATAGCGCAGTAAGCCGAGCGAACTGCAGCCCTTGACCCAATAGGCCGAGTCCAGCAATTCGACATTGGCGTCCTTGGGTCGCCCCTTCAACGACGTCACCAGTTGCTGGATGTCATCGGAGGCGCAGACCGCCGCCAACGCGCTTTTTTCCGCACGCGACAGCGACCAGAAGTGCTTGCCCAGGGGAATGGTAGGGCGCACCGCGTCCATGCGTTCCCGGGCCAGGTTCTTCCAGGTGCGCTCGACCGCGCTGCGCATCCCGGCCTTGACTTGAGAAGGGCGTGGTGGTGCCTCATCGGGCTTATCCTTGAACGCCTGCGCATAGCCCACCATCATTTCTTCGAGCATGCGCGCAGTGGTGACACCGGGCAAATCGGACCCGCGCGCGGCGGTCGCCAACGAAAGCGCCAGGCGGACCAGGTCGTGCGCGGGGTTGCCGATCACGGTCTGGTCGAGATCGCGGATGTGCATGTCGATGCGCCCATTGTTGTCGCCGGTCGGGCCGAGGTTGCCGGCATGGCAGTCACCGCAGATCCAGATCGCCGGCCCATGGGGCAGACGGCGACCTGACTGACTGTGCAGCCACTCGTAAAATTGCACCGTACTGCCACGCACGTAGGCGTGGGCCGACCGGGCCATTTTCAAGTTACGCAGTTGGGTAAGGTGAGGCATGCGAGCTGACGGACGCGGAATTTTCATGAATTGACTCATGTGCGGGGCTACGGTAGAGGATCGGCCCGCGAAAATGTTTCATTTTGTTTCAGCGATATCGCTCAGGGCTCTACTACAAGTGTTCCCAGCCACTGCTTGAACGCCAGCATGGCCGAGGTTTCGGCCCGTGACTGCAGGCGCGTCAGCCAGTAACTGCCGGTGCTGATCTGCACCTCGAAGGGCTGGCGAATCACATCGCGCTCCAGTTGCCGCGAAAACATCAGCGCCGGCGCCAGTGCCACGCCGACGCCCTGCAACGCCGCATCCATCATTGCCAACGACGAATCGAACACAATGCTGCGCGGCAATAAAGTGTCTGCGGGTAACCCGGCGGCCTGGAACCACAGGCTCCATTCATCGGCGCGATAGGAGCGCAGCAACGTGTGTTTCAACAGGTCGGCCGGGGTGTGCAACTGTTCGGCAAGGTGCGGCACGCAGAGCACGCTGAGCGGTGCTTCCAGCAGTTGGCAGGCGTCGGTGCCGTGCCAGGCGCCGGACCCGAAACGGATCGCGTAATCCAGTCCTTCGGCGGCAACATCGACGCGGTTGTTGTGCGTGGACAGGCGCAGATCGATAAACGGGTAGCGGCTTTGGAAGTCCGGCAGGCGCGCCAACAGCCAGCCCACCGCAAAGGTTCCGACGGCGCCGACCGTCAGCACCTCGCGGTAATGCCCGGCCTCGAACTGTCCCAGCGTATGGGCAATGCGGTCGAACGATTCGCGCAGCACCGGCAGCAGGGTTTCGCCTTCGCTCGTGAGCATCAGCCCGCGCGGCAGGCGTTTGAACAGGGTGACATTGAGCTGCGCTTCCAGGCTTTTAACCTGGTGGCTGACCGCCGCCTGGGTCACACATAACTCGATGGCAGCCCGGGTGAAGCTCAGGTGCCGGGCGGATGCCTCGAAAGCGCGCAGGGCATTGAGGGGGAGATGGGAGCGCAGCATGCTTGGCCCTATTTTTTCTAATGGCTCGTGCAAGATATCATCGTTTGTACCGCTTCCCGTTAACGCCTAGATTGGCGACGCCCGCGCAGGCCCCCGGCATTCGTCAACCCGTTACATGGAAGCGAAAATAACATGCACGAAAAATCCTGTCTTAGCGTACGAAACCTCCTGATTTTCTGGTTATTGCTGGTCTCCGGCCCTTGCATGGCCGATGCTGACCTGCGCAATGTGGTCGACAGCCATGTGAAACCGCTCATGCAGCAGCAGCACATTACCGGACTGGCGGTGGCCGTGGTCAGGAACGGTCAGGCGCAATACTTTAACTACGGCGTAGCGTCCAGGGAGAGCCAGCAACCTGTCACTCAAGACACGCTGTTCGAAGTCGGCTCGGTGACCAAGACCTTCACCGCCACGCTCGGCGGCTATGCCCTGGCCAGCGGCAAGCTGAAGCTGTCGGACAGCGCCAGCGAGCACTGGGCCGAACTGGCCGGCAGCGCGTTCGACCGCATCAGCCTGTTGCAACTGGCGACCTACACAGCGGGCGGCCTGCCGTTGCAATTCCCGCCGGCGGCTGACAGCGCCGCGACCATGCTCGGTTACTACACCCACTGGCAACCCGGTTACAGCCCCGGTACACAGCGTCTCTACTCCAATCCGAGCATAGGCCTGTTCGGCTACCTCGCAGCCAGAAGCCTGGGCCAGCCGTTCAACGTCGCCATGGAACAGACGCTGCTCCCGGCGCTGGGCCTGAAAAACACCCATATCAACGTGCCCGCCGACCAGCTCGGCCGGTATGCCCAAGGCTACGACAAACAGGAAAAACCGGTGCGCGTGGGCGCCGGGGCCCTGGACAGTGAAGCCTACGGTATCAAGACCAGCACCCAGGACCTGGCGGGCTACGTGATGCTGAACATGCACCCCGAGACCTTGAGCAAGCCACTGCAGCAGGCGATCGCCACCACCCACACCGGTTACTACACGGTCGGCGACATGACCCAGGGCCTGGGCTGGGAACGCTACCCCTACCCCATCACCGTGCAAACGTTGATCGACGGCAACTCAACGCCGATGGCGATGGAGCCGCACCGGGTCAACTGGCTGAACCCGCCACAGGCGCAACCCGGCAACGTGTTGTATAACAAGACCGGTTCTACCAGTGGATTCGGCGCCTACGTGGCCTATGTGCCCAGCAGGGACATCGGCGTGGTGATCCTGGCGAACAGGAACTACCCGAATGCCGAGCGGGTGAAAGTGGCCCATGCGATCTTGAGTGCGATTGATCACTGACGCCTGGCACAAAACCTGTACGAATGGGGTTGGGTAGCCCGATAAAAATCTTGCAATAGTCAAAGCGGGAACGTGCTTTCGGAAATCGACGACGGATCAGCACTGCCGCACGTACGAAACGTGCGGCAGCTAAGTCGTCTTTCCGGAGTTCATCGATGCCCGTTATCTCTCAACGCCCCACAGAACACCTTCCTACCGAGCAACCCGCATCCACCGAACCTGCTGCAGCGAATACGGCCACGGCGGTTTCGCCTGCCGAGCACGATACCCCGACCCCTTCGTGGATTGAGCTGGTCAAGCGCTCGCCAGGTTACAAAGCGGAAAGCCAACTCGCCGCCGCGTATGCGGCTGAGCTGGTCAATGCGGCAGTTGACGCGAGTGGAGGCAAATACGATACCCCGGTGTTACCCGTCCCTGGCGCCTCGAAGTTCGGACAATGGCGCCAGCACCTGGATGACCTGCTCGCAGGGCCCGACTTTCAGCAATGGGCGGACTTCAATAAAATTGATCGTTCCAAGCCCATTCGCATCTCCCCTCAATCGGGCGGGTCGCAGGAACACATCACCGCGACGCTCAAACCCCGGTCCCATCATTATCCTGCGCAACTGCAGGTGTTCAGCCCTGGACAGGGCAAGCCGATGCCGGACTCCTGGCGGCTGATCATGCAAACCGCGAGCACCTTGACAGGCGATCGCAGCTCCGTCGTAGTGCCTGCCCCTGGCCAGTCTTCGCCCAGCGCACACGCCGAGCGTCCTGCCACGCTTTCCGAGATCGCCAAGTTTTACGGCGAATCTTTTCCTGATACCCGGCAGCAGGCCGTGGACCGCGCAAATGAGCTGAAACAGGAAGGCGCGTTTCCGATGCCCGATACCTCCCTGTCAAGCGCACAGCTTGAGAGAGGATCTGAAGAGACGCTCGAGCGGCAACAAAGGACGCTGGGCGATATCAACAATAAAAACCAACTGTTTCAGCAGCTGAGCAAGGCACTCCGCCCCGCGCCCGAGCCCGCTGACACCCGGCCGCTTTTCATCGCCGAGCCGCAGACGCCCGAGGCTGCCGAGCGTATCGAAAAAGCCCGGATCAAGGAGTTTCTGCAGAGTAACCACGTACAGATCGACCCCGCTTCCTGGTACTTCCAGGACGCGCAGTTGACGCCCGAGGATAACGTCAGCATTGAAAAATTCATCGCCGATAGCGGCCGTAAGATTCCGGAAACGGAAGATGAGATAAAAATCCTTATTGAACACCTCAAGCATGACATCCTGCTGGCCCCGCCCGATGGCAACTTCAAAGGTGCCTTGGGTTGGGCGGTGCCCCTGAGCCTGTATGAACAAAAGCAGGTTTACTCGCACATCGCCTATAACAATTTGCAGCTGCCAGGACTCGGCGGCACGCACGCCAGCGATAGAACCGGGGGGGCCTTTAATTACCTGACAAAAAACCTGCACTTCACCTCCCAGCAGCTTCAATATCCTCGCCAAATATTGAGGGAGATTCTCGCTTCACCCAAAGCCAGGGAGTTGGAAGCCGCCCTCCAAAAGAAGATGGGGGCCGCAGAGGATAAAGACAGTTCCGACTGGGTCTTGGCAGCGATGGTGCTGGGACTGGGCTCTCCATCCTGGATGGAACCCGCCAAGAGAAACGAAGTGGCCGGCTATGATCTGGCCGACAAAGCCTTTTACGGCAAGCCGTTGCAGACTATCCGCAAAGGCCTTGAGCAACACCTGGTGTCCAGCGGGCGCGCAAACCCTGATTTGGCGCCCACGGCCGCCTATCTGTTGGCCCCGCCAGAACTGCTGGTCAAAGATATTCCCAACTACGTGACCTACGGCTCGCCCAGCTGGTTCAGCCTGAAAGTCACGGCAGCCTTCATCGAGGCAAAGAGCCCCGGCAGTTGCGCAAACATGACCTTTGCCCAGGTGGCAAACTACGGCAGTCTGGAAGCCATCACGGACGAGGATGAACAGCTGCTCGATGAGGTCAAGCAGGACGCATTGATCGACTGGGCATTGATGTTCGGGGTCCTGCCGGCCTCCACGACGGGCGACTATTCGGCCCAGCAATTGAACGCGGCGCACAGCACGTTCTCCGGGGTAATGGCCGGGCTGACTACTATCAGCACCGACTTGAGCGCGCCCTTGCCCCTTTTGAAGGACAAGGCGTTGGAACTGATGGGCAAGCATATTAAAAATGTCGACCTCACCGCCAAGGTCATCACCCGAGCCGCGGATAGAACCAGTAATGCACTGAATACGGCGCCGTGGGACGTCACTTATGGCCCGTATTCGCTGCTGGACCTGAGTCTCTCCCAGAACCTCGAGGACCTGAAAGACAATCAAGCGTGGTACTCGTTCGACCAGCAGAAGGTCCCGACAGCGGCGATCCAGTCGCTCAGCATCCTTCCGGATATAAAAGACATTCACAAAACCGAACTGGCGGATTTCGATCGCCGCAGAACGACTTCATTGACCAACCTCACCAAGCATCTGATTGCACAATTGCCCTTGGCCGATAGACAGCGGCTGGAATACGGGCGCCTCGAAATACTGCGTAGAAGACCGATTGAAAAATTCACACCTACCGGAATCGGAAGTTACACGAGCATTTCCTACCCCACACCGCAGAAAAGCAACATCGAGGAACCCCTGCTGATCAAGGCAACCCATCAAGGGCGCACCATTACCTACGAATTCAATCCGGCAAAAAATTACATACGCCCAAGCTCCATCAACCCTGGTTTGCAAGGCGAATGGGAAGAGAAAAATACAAACTCGGTGACAGGATTCACCTACCAAAACATGATTGTCGAGCCGCTCGTCGACGCCCGGATAGGGGATCAGGATTTACACGCCAGGGTTCCAGGAGAATCGGCTATTCCTTACTCCTACAACAGTCCGCGCAGCCAGTTTCTCGCCAACCTGGTTACCCGTTATTCCTATCAGGACTGCGACTTGAAAGCCCTGACCGCCGCCGCCCATCACACCACCAAGTTTGACGAAGAAGACGGCGAGCACGAAACGAACACCACCACTTTGCTGGGTGTCATTCCATTCGCAAACGCGACCCGGAAGGCGATTCAGGGCGACTGGCAAGAAGCAACCATCGGATTTATATTTGATGGCGTCATGCTTATGACACTTGTTTTGCCGAAAACAGTCAGGGGGTTATCCTCAGTGCCCACCCAGCTCAGGAGCGCTCGAACATTCGGTGGCCAACTGTTCAAAAACGCACGCAATATTCCTGCTTATGCCTCCAATGGGCCACTCAGGAACCTGACCCGCGCCCGGACCGGACGCTATGAACTGTCCAAGTTTGCCTCGCGTGCCGATATCGCCGAAGGCACCTATAAAAGAGGCAGTGCGACCTTGTCTGCACCCGCAAAACTGGACGGAAAAACCGGAAAGTGGCATGCATTCGATCCTGTGAAGAACAGGTCCTATGGCAAGCCACTTGAGAATTACACACCTCATGCGCAACTGGATGATGCACTGCCGGGTGCAAGTGGAGGTGGCGTTACACGCAGGGAGCGTGCACTGGATACGGCGTTGGGGCGCGATAACGTGATCCAGATGGGCGGAAAAATGAAAGATCTCAAGTTGATCGGCAAGGAAATATATACCTTTGCAGATGAATATAAAAATTTAAAACGGTTAAACATCGTGGCCCATGGCGTCGAGCGGGATTGGGTTGACAAACTCTTCGCCTCAGGTACACAAGTCTTCATAGATAAAAAACTTTATAGCGCTAAAGATTTAATAAAGTTACTGCGAAGCAAGGGAGTTGATCCAGCCAGTTTCGACAATGTTCGGTTGCTGGTATGTCACTCGGCAGAAGGTAAAAGCAGGGCTTTTGGGCGTTTATTTCAAAAAGAAATTGGAAAACCCGTCAAGGCATTTGAAGGAACGGTGACCCTGAATCCGGGTTCAACCTACATGACCACCCAACAAAATATCGAACGCATGAATACTGCGCTAGCCTATAAAGGAGCCGACGCGAAGACCATCGACTTTCTCGCGGATAGAAAGGTGCAAAAGGATTTCGTCAATAAAGTCATTCCCGATATTAAAAAAAATCATGGCGCAACCATCCCAATCAACATTGCTGAAGTCAACCAACCGCCTGTTATCATAAACGGCGTCGTTAACTACCAACCACGCTGGTTCACACGCTGATCACATGCCAGTCTTTAAAGACTGGCATTTTTATTTGCCTGATCCGCATACGCCCACGTCATCCGAAACGACGCCCCGCCCCACTCCGAATCCAGCACGTGCACCTGCCCGCCGTGCCACTGGCTGACCCGCTTGACCAGCGCCAGGCCCAGGCCAAAGCCGCCCGTGCGGCGGTCGCGGCTGGTATCCAGGCGCAGGAAGGGTTCGAAGATCTTGGTGCGCCCCTCCAACGGCACGCCCGGGCCGTCGTCATCGACCCGCACTTCATAGCCGCTGCCGAACTTCACCAGCGACACTTCCACGCGGCGATCGGCATAACGGATCGCATTGCGCAGCAGGTTGATCAGCGCCCGCGCCATGAAGCGCGGTTCGATCTGAATAACATCGACTTCACAGGTGCGCAGCGACAATTGCACGCCCGCCGCCTCGGCCTCCAGCGTCACGCTGCCGATCACGCTGTCCAGCCAGCTCTGGGCCTCGATATTTTCGCGGGTAACCTGGGTCGCGCCGCGCTCCAGGCTGGCGTAGGTCAGCAGTTCGGAGACCATCTCTTCCAGCTCGCCAAGGTCGGCGTACATATCGGCGATCAACTGGCGGCTTTGGCGTGGATCGGCCTGCTGCTTGAGCTGATCCAGTTCAAAGGACAAGCGCGCAATCGGCGTGCGCAGTTCGTGGGACACCGCGTTGGTCAGCTCGCGCTGGTTGGCGATCAGGCTCTCGATGCGCTCGGCCATCTGATTGAAGTGCCCGGCCAGTGCGCGCACGGTAGAGCGGCGCGGCAGCAGGATGCGCGAGCCGAGGTCGTTGTCGCCGAAGCGCTGCGCCGCCAGGCGGATGTGCTCCAGGTCGCGCCAGTGCGGGCGCACCCAGAAGTACAGGACGATAGCCAGGCTCACGCCGAGCAAGCCATAGGCCCACAGGTACAGCCACTTGGGCTCTTCCGGCAGTCGGATCTCAAGCAATTGCGCGCCGTCGTCGATAGGCGCGAGAAACTTCATGAAGTCCTCGCGCACCACCACCTGATCATTGGCCAGCAGCCTCTGTTCACGCTCGCTCAGGTGCTGGGCGCCACGCTGCACCAGTTTCAGGCGCAGGCCATAATGCGGTTGCAGCTCATCCAGGCGTACCTGGCGCGCCGCGCCCTGCACCGGCCGCAGTTGCTCCACCAGGGCCCACGCCGGACCCCGCAAGGCCTCTCGGTTATAGATCTCGTTGGACTCGGGCATGTACGCGTCCAGGCCGTAATTGACCAGCCAGATTGCCCCGGCCAGGCCGAGCGCGAGGATCACATAGAGGCGCAGGTACAGGCGCAGCACCTAAACCTCCCACGCGAACGCATTGAACAGGTAACCCTTGCCCCAGATGGTCTTGATGCACACCGGCTCACGCGGATTGTCATTGAGCTTGCCGCGCAGTTTGCTGATATACACGTCGACGCTGCGATTCAGGCCATCGAAGGCAATACCGCGCATACGGTTGAGAATGTCGTCGCGCGAAAGGGTGGTTCCGGCGTTGCTCGCCAGCAGCCACAGCAACTCGAACTCCATGGTGGTGAGGTCGATCTGCTCATCGCCCAGCCTGACCACCCGACAACTGCGATCGATCGACAACCGGCCAAACGCCAGGGCGCCGCGCACCACGGGCTCGGGCGCCTGGCGCCGTTGCAACGCGCGCAAACGGGCGAGCAGCACCGGTGGCTTGATCGGCTTGATCACGTAATCGTCAGCGCCGGACTCAAGGCCGAGGATATGGTCCAGATCATCTTCCCTGGCCGTCAGGATCACGATGGGCGTATCCGACACACTGCGAATCTCGCGGCACACATGCAACCCGCTCTGGCCCGGCAGCATCAAGTCGAGCACGACCATTTTCGGCTTGAACGCCATAAACGCCGCCAAGGCCAGGTCGCCCCGGTGCACCACCCGCACCTCGAAACCGTGTTGCGACAGAAAATGCGCGATCAGCCCTGCCAGCCTCTCGTCGTCCTCAACGAGCAGGACCTTGCCCAGACCCAGGTTTTCCATAAGTTCCCAGTGTACGAACGCAGATTGAAAGGCCGGCATTATAGGTGGCAAGCTGGTCGAGAAGAGCAGCGCCCGTGTACCGTGCCGGCAAGCTTCATGCTTTTAAGAGTTTTTAACAAATAGCCTGCAATCTTTTACGCCACTTACAGGGAGTCATATGCGCAGGGATTACCTGGCGTTCTTCGTTTCGATGTTCCTGTCGCGGCTGGCGGACCAGATCCTGTTGTTCATCGTGCCGCTGGTGGTGTTCCAGACGACCCGGAGTGTGTCGTGGGCAGGCCTGGCGTTCTTCGTCGAATCGCTGCCGCGCTACCTGGCATTCCCCGTATGCGGGGCCTTGTGCGACCGGTTTTCCCCGGTGCGCATCCTGCATGTCAGTCAAGTGTATCGGGCCCTGGCCTGCGCGATGGCGGTTGCACTGTACGGGCTGTTCGACGGTATCCATTGGCTGGTGATCCTGTCTGCGGTGTGCGGGGTATTGACCACCCAGGGCATCATGGCGCGGGAAGTGGTGATGCCGCATATCTTCCAACACTACACCTACGCCAAGACCTTGTCCTATTCACAGATCGCCGACCAGAGCGGCCTGGTACTCGGGCCTTTGGTGGCGGCGTTGATGCTGGAAGTCTGGCAGTGGCCCTGGGTGGTGCTGGCAATCGCCGCGCTGTTTGTGCTGGCGGACCTGGCGATGCGGGTCTGGCAGCGCAACACCACGGTGGACCTGCCCCTCCACGAACAACCCGCAGGTATCTGGCTGCAACCCTTGCGTACCGCCTTCGGCCACATCCGCAACCGGATGGCGTTGAAACGCATCATTACCCTGGCGGTGGGTGTGAACCTGATTGTCGGGGTCACGCTGGCCACATCGGCGGCGATGGTCGCCGGGCAATACGCGGCCGACAAAGACGCCTACGCCCTGCTGCAGGCCGCCAGCGCGGTGGTGACCCTGGTGATTCTGTTTTACCTGGCGCGTTCGACCCTGGCGCTGAAGGTGCTCGGCGGGCTGTCGTATTCGATGATTGCCATCGGCGCGCTGATCACCGCCATCAGCCCCGGCCTGTGGGCGTACGCCGTGGGCTTCCTGCTGGTGAGCGGGTTCGACAAGATGTTCAACGTGTACATGCGCAGCATGCGTCAGCGGGTCATACCGGTGCAGGATTTCGGCAAGACAGTGGGCGTGATCACCTTGCTCAACAATCTGGCCCAGCCCTTGGCGGGCCTGATGATTGCCGTGCTGGCCGCACCCTTCGGCACGCAAACGGTCATCCTGCTGCTGAGCGCAATCAGCGCCCTGATCGGCGTGGCGGTGGCCTCAGGCTGGCACGCCACTGTGAAAGCGGAACTCGACGTCGGGTGACTCGATCAGTGCCTGCTCGGCCGCCCTCACCCGCTCGATCACCTGGGCGATGTCCTTGGCGTCACCGTACTGGTACGCCAATTTCAGGTAGCCCTGGAAGTGCCGTGCTTCGCTTTTGAGCAAACCGAAGTAGAACTTGCCGAGTTCTTCATCCAAATGCGGCACCAGCGCTTCGAAACGCTCGCAACTGCGCGCTTCGATGAAGGCACCCACCACCAGGGTGTCCACCAGTTTGACCGGCTCATGGTTGCGCACCACCTTGCGCAAGCCCGAGGCGTAGCGGCCGGCGGACAATTGACGCAGCTCGACCTTGCGTTTCTTGATCAGGCGCATGACCTGCTCATGATGCACCAGTTCTTCACGGGCCAGGCGCGACATCATATTGATCAGGTCGACGTGGCCGTGGTACTTGGCGATCAGGCTCAGGGCGGTGCTGGCGGCTTTGAATTCGCAGTTCTTGTGATCGATCAGCAGGGTGTCCTGATCGGCCAGCGCGGCCTGCACCCAGGCATCAGGGGTGCGGCAGCCGAGGAATTCGTGGATTTCGGGCAGGATCATCGGGCTCACGGGCAAAGGATCACAAAAGGCCGCCGATTATACCGACCCCGCTGCAGACCGCCAGCCATGGGCCTTGATGTACATCAAGATGACACCAGGCCAGCAGCAACTATAGTTGTTCCAGGCCCCTTCCTGGAGATCCGACCATGCAAGCCATCCGCAGCATCCTGGTGGTCATCGAGCCCGAGCATTCCGAAAGCCTGGCCCTCAAGCGCGCCAGGCTGATCGCCGGGGTCACCGGCGCGCACTTGCATCTGCTGGTGTGTGACAGGAAGCATGAGCATTCGGCGCTGCTGAGCCTGCTCAAGTCCGGTCTGCAGGAGGATGGGTATAGCGTTTCCACCGAACAGGCGTGGAACGACAGCCTGCATGAAACCATCATCGAGGTGCAGCAGGCGGAGGGCTGCGGGCTGGTGATCAAGCAGCACGTTCCCGACAGCCCGTTGAAAAAGGCCCTGCTGGCCCCGGCGGACTGGAAACTGCTGCGCTACTGCCCAACGCCCGTGCTGCTGGTCAAGACCGCTACGCCCTGGGCCGAACGGGTGATTCTGGCGGCCATCGACGTGGGCAATACCGACAGCGAACACCGCGCGCTGCATAACGCCATCATCGACCACGGTTTCGATATCGCGAGCCTGGCCAAGGCGCAGTTGCACGTCATCAGCGCGCATCCATCGCCGATGCTGTCGGCGGCGGACCCGACCTTCCAGCTCAGGGAAACCATCGCGGCGCGTTATCGCGAGCAATGCAAAGCCTTCCAGGCCGAATTCGACGTGGATGACGCACACCTGCATATCGAAGAAGGGCCGGCGGATGTGTTGATTCCCTTCGCGGCGCATAAATGGCAAGCGGCCGTGACCATCATCGGCACCGTGGCGCGTACCGGGCTTTCCGGGGCGTTGATCGGCAATACGGCGGAGGTGGTGCTCGACGCGGTGGAAAGCGACGTGCTGGTGCTCAAGCCGCAGACATTGATGGATCACCTCGAAGAACTCGCCACCCAGTCCTGACATCGCTCCTTCAGGCACCGAGAACCCAATGTGGGAGGGGGCTTGCCCCCGATGACAGTGTGTCAGCCAATGCATCTGGTAACTGACACTCAGCCATCGGGAGCAAGCCCCCTCCCACACTTTGGATTTGTATGGTCAGTCAGCGAATGCATCTTTCAGGAAGCCCGGCGCGATATAGCGCTGGTAATGTGCTTCGGAAAGAATAAAGAACTCCCGGTCAATGGCATCACGCAACTGCGGCAGCGCCCAATCGCGAAACTCCGGTAGCAGCACCATGCCGTAGGCCTCCAGGTTATTGATCACCCGCGCCCCACGCGCAATCAATTGGTAGGCCCAGCAATATTCGGACTGGTGCGGCACAAAGCGAATCTTGCGCTGTTCCAGTTGCCCGCGCAGTGTCCTGGGGTCGAAAACCTCGACTTTGCCGGCCATCACCTGCACCAGCAACTGCTCGAGCCTGAGCCAGACCGCGCGCTTTTCTTCTTCGTTATAGCCATTCCACTGGATCACCTCGTGGTGAAAGCGCTTGCAGCCGCGGCACACGAGATCGCCGTAGACCGTGGAGCACAGGCCGACGCAGGGGGTCTTGATGGTTTGGTTGGGCATGGGCGAAAACACGCAAATCAGCGAAACAGTGCGCCATGTTAGCCCTTTGTCTAAGGTTGATCACCCTGCAAACTTGGCGACGCAACTTACCTTTAGATTTTTTTTGCCGTAGAATCACCCGGCCTTGTAAGGCGCCAATAATCCGCTGGAAGCTGTTTTCAAAGCGTCACGAGCACAGTCGTTCCTTCAGAACGGTGTTGGCGCAGGTTTGACCCCGGTAGGTCAATGCTTGCGCCAACCCTCATCAGCTCCGTTCTGCAGGCGTAAAACTTTGAAAGCAGCTTCTGTAAGGAATGCCGGCAGCGCTGGCTTTGCGGCCCAAAAAGCCCCCGAGCGCACGCGTGCCGGTCATTCCTGGATGAGCGTCCCGTGGGACCACTGATGAGGGTAATAACTGTGCTTGAAGCCTACCGCAAACATATCGAAGAGCGTGCCGCCCTGGGTATCGTTCCCCAGCCGCTTAACGCCGAACAAACCGCAGGCCTGGTCGAGCTGCTGAAAAATCCTCCGGCTGGCGAAGAAGAATTCCTCGTTGACCTGATCACCAACCGCATTCCACCAGGCGTTGACGAAGCGGCCTACGTCAAGGCCGGCTTCCTGTCCGCCCTGGCCAAAGGCGAAGCCACCTCCCCCCTGATCGACAAAAAACGCGCGGTTGAACTGCTTGGCACCATGCAGGGCGGCTACAACATCGTGACGCTGGTCGAGCTGCTGGACGACGCCACCCTGGCGCCTGTCGCGGCCGCCCAGCTCAAGCACACCCTGCTGATGTTCGACGCCTTCCACGACGTCGCGGAAAAAGCCCGCAACGGCAACGAACACGCCAAGGGCGTGATCCAGTCCTGGGCTGACGGCGAGTGGTTCCGCAACCGCCCGACCCTGGCCGACAAGATCAGCCTGCGCGTGTTCAAGGTCACCGGCGAAACCAACACCGACGACCTGTCCCCTGCCCCGGACGCCTGGTCCCGCCCTGACATCCCGCTGCACGCCCTGGCCATGCTGAAAATGGCCCGCGAAGGCATCGTGCCGGACGAGCAAGGCAAGACCGGCCCGATGAAACAGATCGAAGAAATGCGCGGCCAGGGCTTCCCGATCGCCTACGTCGGTGACGTGGTCGGTACCGGTTCGTCGCGTAAATCGGCCACCAACTCGGTGCTGTGGTTCTTCGGCGACGACGTACCTTACGTGCCGAACAAGCGCGCCGGCGGCTTCTGCTTCGGCAGCAAGATCGCGCCGATCTTCTACAACACCATGGAAGATGCGGGCGCACTGCCGATCGAGTTCGACGTCAGCAACATGAACATGGGCGACGTGATCGACCTGTACCCCCATGCTGGCAAAGTCTGCAAGCACGGCACCGACGAAGTCATCACCACCTTCGAAATGAAGACCCCGGTGCTGTTGGACGAAGTGCGCGCCGGCGGCCGTATTCCGCTGATCATCGGTCGCGGCCTGACCGACAAGGCCCGTGCCGAACTGGGCCTGGGCCCTACCGACCTGTTCAAGTTGCCTGAAGCGCCAGTCGACACCGGCAAAGGCTTCACCCTGGCACAGAAAATGGTCGGCAAGGCATGCGGCCTGCCGGAAGGCAAAGGCGTTCGTCCAGGTACGTACTGCGAACCGAAGATGACCACCGTCGGTTCCCAGGACACCACCGGTCCAATGACCCGTGATGAACTCAAAGACCTGGCGTGCCTGGGCTTCTCGACCGACCTGGTGATGCAGTCGTTCTGCCACACCGCGGCCTATCCCAAGCCGATCGACGTGACCACCCACCACACCCTGCCTGACTTCATCATGACCCGTGGCGGTGTATCGCTGCGTCCGGGCGACGGCATTATCCACAGCTGGCTGAACCGCATGCTGCTGCCGGACACCGTGGGTACCGGTGGTGACTCCCACACCCGCTTCCCGATGGGCATCTCCTTCCCGGCCGGTTCCGGCCTGGTGGCGTTCGCCGCTGCCACTGGCGTGATGCCACTGGACATGCCGGAATCGATCCTGGTGCGCTTCAAAGGCAAGATGAAGCCTGGCATCACCCTGCGTGACCTGGTGCACGCCATTCCTTACTACGCGATCCAGGCTGGCCTGCTGACCGTAGAGAAGAAAGGCAAGAAAAACGCCTTCTCCGGCCGCATCCTGGAAATCGAAGGCCTGAACGATCTGACGCTGGAGCAGGCTTTCGAGCTGTCCGACGCCTCGGCTGAGCGTTCGGCTGCCGGTTGCACCATCAAGCTGTCCAAGGACTCCGTCACCGAGTACCTGAACTCCAACATCACCCTGCTGCGCTGGATGATCGGTGAAGGCTACGGTGATGCGCGTACCCTGGAACGTCGCGCCCAAGCGATGGAAGCCTGGGTGGCCAATCCGGAGCTGATGGAAGCCGATGCCGACGCCGAATACGCCGAAGTCATCGAGATCGACCTGGCCGAAATCAACGAGCCGATCCTCTGCGCACCGAACGACCCGGACGACGCCCGTCTGCTGTCCAGCGTTGCCGGTGAGAAGATCGACGAAGTGTTTATCGGCTCGTGCATGACCAACATCGGTCACTTCCGCGCTGCCGGCAAACTGCTGGAGCAGGTCAAGGGCCAGTTGCCAACCCGTCTGTGGCTGTCGCCGCCGACTAAGATGGACGCTCACCAGCTGACCGAAGAAGGCTACTACGGCATCTACGGCAAGGCTGGCGCACGCATGGAAATGCCGGGCTGCTCGCTGTGCATGGGTAACCAGGCACGCGTAGAGCCGAACTCGACTGTAGTGTCGACGTCGACCCGTAACTTCCCGAACCGTCTGGGTGACGGCGCCAACGTCTACCTGGCTTCGGCCGAGCTGGCGGCAGTTGCTTCTACCCTGGGTCGCCTGCCGACTGTGGAAGAGTACATGGGCTACGCAGCGAAACTGGACACCATGGCCAGTGACGTCTACCGCTACCTGAACTTCGACCAGATCGCCGAGTTCCGCAAGATCGCAGCAAGCGCCAACATCCCGGTAATTCAAGCTTAACGGTGTGTTGATGTAGCTAACGCCGCGTATCGCAAGGTACGCGGCGTTTTTTATGCCTGGAATAAAGTATCAGCAACACCACAAAACACATGTGGGAGGGGGCTTGCCCCCGATAGCAGGGGTTCAGTCAACTCACGAGTGACTGATACTCCGCTATCGGGGGCAAGCCCCCTCCCACATTGGGATCTCTGCCGATTTTGAAGCGTGTGTCAGCACTTAGACAATCAGCGAATATACCAACGCGGTAATCGCCACCAGGCCGACGGCGGTGACAAACACATTCGACGCCTGCCCACGGTACCTGGCCATGGCCGGCACCTTGCGGATCGCGTACATCGGCATCAGGAACAGGATCGACGCAATCACCGGCCCACCGAGGGTCTCGATCATGCCGAGGATGCTCGGGTTCAGCGTGGCGACGATCCAGCAGACCACCAGCATGAACGCGGCGGTCATGCGGTCCAGCGACTTGGCAGCCGGGCGGCGACCGGTCTTGAGCACCAGGCCCTTGAGGCCCTCGCTGGCACCGATGTAGTGGCCCAGGAACGACTTGGCAATCGCCACGAACGCAATCAACGGCGCGGCGAAGGCGATGGTCGGGTTATCGAAATGGTTGGCCAGGTACGACAGGATCGACAGGTTCTGCGCCTTCGCCTCGGCCAACTGCGCCGGGGACAGGGTCAGCACGCAGCTGAACACGAAGAACAGCACCATTGCCACCATCAACAGGTGTGCGCGGCACAGGATCTGTGAACTGCGCTCGTCGGCATGTGCGCCGTACTGACGCTTCTGGTCCACCGCAAAGGCCGAGATGATTGGCGAATGGTTGAACGAAAACACCATCACCGGAATCGCCAGCCACAAGGTGTTGAGCAAGGCCGACGGCGCCGGAATTTCACTGGCGGTGCTGAGGATGCCGCCATTCCAATGCGGCACCAGGTAGACGGCGAGGAACAGCAAGGCCACGATAAACGGATACACCATCAGGCTCATGGCCTTGACGATCACCTGTTCACCGCAACGCACCACCGCCAACAGGCCAAGGATCAGCACAAACGCCAGGACAGCTCGCGGCGGCGGCATGATATGCAGTTGATGTTCCATGAAACTGCTGACGGTGTTGGTCAAGGCCACGCTGTAGATCAGCAGGATCGGAAAGATCGCGAAGAAGTACAGCAAGGTAATCAGGGCACCGGCCTTGAGGCCGAAATGCTCTTCGACCACATCGGTGATGTCGGAACCTTCGCGGCCGGACAAAACGAAACGCGTCAGCCCACGGTGGGCAAAGAACGTCATCGGGAAGGCCAGCAGCGCGAGGATCACCAGCGGCCAGAAGCCCCCCAGGCCCGCGTTGATCGGCAAGAACAAAGTGCCGGCGCCGATGGCGGTGCCGAACAGCCCAAGCATCCAGGTGGTGTCCTGGCGGCTCCAGCTAGTGAGCGTTGCAGGTGTCGTTGCATAGCGATCATTGACGCTATTGGCCTGATCATTCATCCGGTCGGATCTCCGCATTCACACGGCCGGGACGAGTCAGAAAAACCTGACAGGCAGCGCCCCGACCTCAACAGGGGCGCGATTGTCCGGGATTATTGAGAATAAGCAAAGACTTGGCTGAGGAATGGTCCCGCGGTGCAGCCGTCCGAGCGGGGCCGCAGGCGCTGATTGCGCCACACGATACCCGCGACGCTCGACACCCTCGCGCCCAATGAGACCTTGGCCGGTGCCTTGTGAAGCGCATGCGCGCCGTCGAAGTCGGTTTTTGAATGCTCCAGGAGCGAGCTGCTCGCTCCTACGGCGCCCTACGCTCCTTCCGACAAATCCCGCATACTCATGCACTCAAGTATTTAGGGAAGAACCTTGCGATGCCCACCACCGTTCTAGTCCTGGTTGAAACCATCAATGAATACCTGCAAATCATCGAGAGCAATGATTTCCATGTGATCCTGGCGCCTACACCCGCTGAACGCGCGCAGGCAATCAAGCTCCACGGCGGGCAGATCAAGGCCGTTTTGACCCGTGGGCCGCTGGGGCTGTATGCCGAAGAAATCGCCGCGCTGCCGCTGTTGGAAATCATCTGCGTGATCGGTGCCGGCTACGAACATGTGGACCTGCAGGCAGCGGCCAACCGTGGCATTGTGGTGACTAACGGTGCAGGGGTGAATGCGCCGTCGGTGGCCGACCACGCCATGGCGTTGCTGCTGTCGCTGGTGCGCGGTATCACCCAGACTGACGCCGCCGTGCGCCGCAGCGAATGGCCGAAGGTAATGCACCCTTCCCTGGGCGGCAAGCAGCTGGGCATTCTCGGGCTGGGCGCCGTCGGCCTGGAGATCGCCAAGCGCGCGGCGCTGGGCTTTGGCATGGAGGTGAGTTACCACAACCGCCAACCTCGCGATGACGTGGACTACACCTACTGCTCAACCGCCGTGGAGCTGGCGCGCACCTCGGACTTCCTGATCCTGGCCACGCCCGGCGGCGCCAGCACTCGGCACCTGATTGATCGGCACGCCCTCGACGCCCTGGGGCCGAACGGCTTTTTGGTCAACATCGGCCGCGGCAGTGTGGTGGTCACCGCCGACCTGGTAGCGGCCCTGCAACAGCGGCGCATCGGCGGCGCCGCGCTGGACGTATTCGATGACGAACCCAAGGTGCCCGACGCCCTCAAGCACCTGAGCAACACCGTGCTGACCTCCCATGTGGCCGGCCTGTCGCCGGAAGCCGCCCACGATACCGTGCAACGGGTCGCGGACAACCTGGTGGAATACTTTGCAGGCCGCCCGGTGCTTACGCCGGTAGCCTTGCCGACGCCCGATAAATGACCCATCAGGCACGCTGATCCTGCTTCAACACGCTAGCCTATTAAGCCGCCCCAACCTTGTCGATGCATGTCGACGCGCATTAGATTAGCCAATAGTCCAAGGCCTTTAGAATAAGCAGAAGGGATAAGCATGGCGCTTAACGACCAATCGACCCAGATTCGCCCCGGCGAAGAGCTTGATGCCAGCCTGATCGATCCCTACCTCAAGGCCCATATTCCCGGCCTGCACGGCACCGTCAAGATCAGCCAGTTCCCCGGCGGCGCCTCCAACCTGACGTATCTGCTGGAATACCCGGACCAGGAATTCGTATTGCGTCGCCCGCCGTTCGGGCACAAGGCCAAATCCGCCCATGACATGGGCCGCGAATACCGCATTCTCAATCAGCTCAAGGACGGCTTTCCCTACTGCCCCAAGGCCTACGTGCATTGCACCGATGAGTCGGTGATCGGTGCCGAGTTCTACGTGATGGAGCGCGTCAACGGCATCATCCTGCGCTCGGACCTGCCCGCCGAGCTGGGCCTGGACGCGGCGCGCACCGAAGCCCTGTGCAAAAGCTTTATCGACAAGTTCGTCGAACTGCATCAGGTCGACTACAGCGCCTGCGGCCTGGCCGACCTGGGCAAGCCGCATGGCTATGTGGAGCGTCAGATCCGTGGCTGGAGCGAGCGCTACGAAAAAGCCCTGACCCCCGATGCCCCGCGCTGGGAAGCCGTGCGCGCCTGGCTCAACGACAAGATGCCGGGCGACCACCCGACCTCCAGCATCGTGCACAACGACTATCGCTTCGACAACGTGATCCTCGACCCGCACAACCCGATGCAGATCATCGGCGTGCTGGACTGGGAACTGACCACCCTCGGCGACCCGTTGATGGACCTGGGCAACACCCTCGCCTACTGGATCGAAGCCGCCGACCCTGCGCCCGTGCAGTTGATGCGGCGTCAGCCGAGCAATGCACCCGGCATGCTCACCCGCCGCCAGTTCGTCGACTACTACGCCGAACGTTCGGGCATCCGCATCGACAATTTCGACTTCTACTACACCTACGGCCTGTTTCGTCTGGCCGGCATCGTGCAGCAGATTTATTACCGTTTCTTCCACGGCCAGACCCAGGACAAACGCTTTGCCCAGTTCATCCACATGAACAAGCTGCTGGAGCAGATGAGCCTGGCGGTCATCGGCAAATCCGCGCTCTGATAACAATCACAAGGAACCGCTCATGTCCAAGACCCACCTGTTCGACCTCGACGGCAAGATTGCTTTCGTTTCCGGCGCCAGCCGTGGCATCGGCGAGGCCATCGCCAAGTTGCTGGCCCAGCAAGGCGCCCACGTGATTGTCTCGAGCCGCAAACTGGAGGGCTGCCAGCACGTTGCCGACGCGATCATCGCCGACGGCGGCAAGGCCACTGCGATCGCCTGCCATATCGGTGAAATGGAACAGATCACCCAGGTGTTCGCCGGCATCCGTGAACAGTTCGGCCGTCTCGACATCCTGGTCAACAACGCCGCGACCAACCCCCAGTTCTGCAACGTGCTGGACACTGACCTCGGTGCGTTCCAGAAGACCGTCGACGTGAACATCCGCGGCTACTTCTTCATGTCGGTGGAAGCCGGCAAGCTGATGCGCGACAACGGCGGCGGCAGCATTATCAACGTGGCTTCGATCAACGGCATTTCCCCAGGTGTATTCCAGGGCATCTATTCGGTGACCAAGGCCGCCGTGATCAATATGACCAAGGTGTTCGCCAAGGAATGCGCCGCGTTCGGCATCCGTTGCAACGCATTGCTGCCGGGCCTGACCGACACCAAGTTCGCCTCGGCGCTGGTCAAGAACGACGCGATCCTGAAGATGGCCCTGGCGCAGATCCCGCTCAAGCGCGTGGCCGACCCCAGCGAAATGGCCGGCGCCGTGTTGTTCCTGGCCAGCGATGCGTCCAGCTACACCACCGGGGTGTCGCTGAATGTGGACGGTGGTTTCCTGTCCTGACCCCGCCTGGTTTCTTCAGATCGATTTGCGCGTAACCTTGGCGCAGATCGATCTGTCCCGGGATGAAACATGGAACTGCACCTCGTCATCAACGGCCGCAAGGACCTGGCTGCCCAGCTCTACCAGCAACTGCGCGAAGCCATCACCGGCGGGCGCCTTTCAGCCGGCGCGCAATTGCCGCCCAGCCGGCTGCTCGCCGAGCAACTGGGGGTCTCGCGCAAAACCGTGTCGGACACCTACGCCACCTTGACGTACGAAGGCCTGCTGATCGGCAGGATTGGCCGGGGCACCTTCGTCAATGCGTGGCCCCCCCGGCCTGACCGCGTGCAGACCGCCACCGACCTGGCCTGCGCCGCCCACCTGGGCAGATGGGCCGCACTGCCCTCGCCCATGCATCATCCCGCCCACGACGAAGTCCTGCGCTACGAATTCATCGGCGGGGCCACCGCGCGCAATCAGTTTCCCCAGGAGGAATGGCGGCGCTGCACGCTGGATGCGCTGCGGCGTATCGCCCAGAACAGTGGACTCTACAGCCAACCGGAAGGCTTGCCGGCGCTGCGCGAGGCCATCGCCGGGCATATCGCCTTTTCCCGCGGGGTGAAAGGTCGCGCCGGCGACATCGTGGTGACCAATGGCGCGCAACAGGCGCTGGACCTCATCGCCCGCGTGGTACTGGAGCCAGGCAGCATCGTCGCCATGGAAGACCCCGGCTACAGCCCGGCGCGCCAGTTGTTCGTGGCGATGGGGGCCAGGGTCGCCAGCGTGCCGGTCGATGCGCAGGGCATACAGGTCGACCAGATCCCCGACGGCACCCGCCTGATCTATGTGACTCCGTCGCACCAGTTCCCCCTCGGCATGCCCATGAGCCTGGCGCGGCGCGAGGCCCTGCTCGACCGCGCCATCGCGCTGGGCGCCATCATCATCGAAGACGACTACGACAGTGAGTTCCGCTACGAAGGCCGTCCCACCGACTCCCTGCAAAGCATGGACACGCGAGGCGTGGTGACCTACGTCGGGACCTTTTCCAAAACCCTGCTGCCCGAGTTGCGCCTGGGCTACGCGGTACTGCCGCCGGCGATCCATGGCGCGGTACTCAAGGCCAAGCAATTGACCGACCAGCACAGCTCTACCCTGCCGCAATGGGCGCTGGCCAAGTTCATCAGCGAAGGCTATCTGCTCAAACATATTCGCCGCTGTCACAGCGTGTATGCGGGGCGCCGCGAACGGATTCTGCAGCGCCTGACAGGTGACCTGTCGCCCTGGTTCGAGGCGGTACCGACGGTGGCCGGGTTTCATCTGGCCGCGCTGTGCAAGGTGCCGGTGGATATCCCGTTGCTGATGCAACTGGCGCGCAAGGCCCAAGTGGGGCTGTACCCCCTGGAGGTGTTTTTTCACGACACGGCGCCACGCGCCGGGCTGATTCTCGGCTTCGGCGCCATCGAAACCCTCGATATCGACCCGGCGCTGGACAAGGTCCGCGACATTCTGCGGCAGATTGGCTAGGTGTTTTTGCGCAGGATTGGTCATTGGTCGAACAAGACCGCCAGCGTAGGGTGAACGGGTCTCGAACTACGTGGAAATCCCCATGAAACGACTGCTCGCCACCGCTGCGATACTGGCCTCGCTCAATGCTTACGCCCACGAACCGGTGTACCACCAGGAAACGCTCAAGGTGCTGCAGGAGCACGCCTTGGCCAACGTGCCCGGCAAGAAAACCATCATGCTTACCGTGGACTACGCGCCCGGCCAGGCCACCGTGCCCCACAGCCACACCGGCACCGCGGTGGCGTATGTGCTGGAAGGCGAAATCACCTCACGGGTCAACGATGAGAAAGCCATTACCTACAAGGCCGGTGACTCGTTCTACGAGCCCGCCGGCTCGCGGCACTTCGAATCGAGCAACGCCAGCCAGACCCGGCCCGCCAGGCTACTGGTGGTGATGGTGCTGGATGACAAGGCCGAGGTGTTGACGCCGCTTGCCCCATAAGCGGCACGTTGGTAATCCCGTTCTGATCAATGTGGGAGGGGGCTTGCCCTGGCTTTTTGTAGGAGCGAGCTTGCTCGCTCCTACAGACTGGCATTAGGGCAAGCCCCCTCCCACATTGGCACCCATCTTCAGGAAGATAGCCAGGTCAGGCAAGGCTCTTGCTGACCACCTCGAACACATCGCTGGACAACTCGCCCGAGCCACGAATGCGTTCCAGCTCCGCTTTCATCAGCGCTTGTCGCGCGGCGTCGTATTTACGCCAGCGCGTCAGGGGCGCCAATTGGCGCGACGCGATCTGCGGGTTCAGCGTATTGAGCTGGATCACCAGGTCCGCCAGGAAACGGTAGCCCGAACCGTCCGCGGCATGGAAGTTGATCAGGTTCTGCCCGGCAAATGCGCCGATAAGGGCGCGTACCTTGTTCGGGTTCTTGATCGTGAACGCGGGGTGCTCCATCAGCGCCTTGACCCGTGCCAGCCCGCCCGGCAGGGTGCTGCCGGCCTGCACGCTGAACCATTGGTCCATGACCAGCGGGTTGTCCTTGAAGTTCTCGGCAAACACCGCCAGGGCCTGGGCCTTTTCCGCTTCGAACGGCGAGTTCACCAGCACGGCCAGGGCCGTCAGGCGCTCGGTCATGTTATCGCTGGTGTCGAACTGATCCAGGGTGGCCGTCAAGACTTCGGGCTTGCCGCTGAGCATCAGGTACGACAACGCAATGTTCTGCAGGGCACGCCGGGCAAAGTGCTCGGCCTCGGCCACGTACGGCGTTTGCCGGGACAGCTCACGGTTGGCCTGGTAGCGCAGCCAGAGGCCTTCGAACAGGTTCTCGGCCAGTTGCTTGCGGGCGTACTCACGGGCAGCGTGAATGGCATCCACATCCGCCACGTCGCTGATTTCGCTCAGGTAGGCTTCGCTCGGCAACGAGAGCATTTCGGCGACCATGGCCTGGTCCAGGCTTTCGTCGCTCAACACGGTGCGCAGCGCGTCGATCAGGCGTTGATCGAGCTTGAGCGGTTGCCCGGCCTGATGCTGGCCGATCAGCTCCTGCAACACCTGCACCGACAGTTGCTGACCGGCATCCCAGCGGTTGAAACCGTCGCTGTCGTGCTGCATCAGGAACATCAGTTGGTCGCGGGTGTAGGCGAAGCTCAGTTTCACCGGCGCCGAGAAACCGCGCAGCAGAGAAGGCAACGGCTTTTCAGCGATATCGACGAAGGTGAACGTCTGCTCGGCTTGCGTCACCGAGATCACCCGTGAGGTAGCGCCAGCCGCCGGTTCATCGGCCAGGCGCAAGGGGATAGCGCCGCCCTGCCCGTCCAGCAGGCCCAGTTCGACCGGGATCACGAAGGGCAGTTTTTCCACCTTGTCCGGGGTCGGCGGGCAGCTCTGGCGGAACGTCAGGCTGTAGGTCCTGGCTGCCGCATCGTAGGACTCGCTCACCGCCAAACGCGGCGTGCCGGCCTGGCTGTACCAGCGCTTGAACTGGCTGAGGTCGACGCCATTGGCGTCTTCCATGGCCTTGATGAAATCGTCGCAGGTCACGGCCTGGCCGTCATGGCGCTCGAAGTACAGGTCGCTGCCTTTGCGAAAGCCTTCGGCGCCAAGCAAGGTGTGGATCATGCCGACCACTTCCGAGCCCTTTTCGTACACGGTCAGGGTGTAGAAGTTGGAGATTTCGATAAAGCTGTCCGGGCGCACCGCGTGGGCCATCGGCCCGGCGTCTTCGGCGAACTGGTGGGTACGCAGGTACGCCACGTCCTGGATGCGCTTGACCGTGGCCGAGTTCATGTCGGCGGAAAAGCCCGAGTCGCGGAACACGGTGAAACCTTCTTTGAGCGACAACTGGAACCAGTCGCGGCAGGTCACGCGGTTGCCCGACCAGTTGTGGAAGTATTCGTGGGCGACGATGGCCTCGACGCGCTGGTGCGCGGCGTCGGTGGCGGTTTCGGCGCGGGCCAGCACGGCGCTGGAGTTGAAGATATTGAGGCCCTTGTTCTCCATGGCGCCCATATTGAAGTCGTTCACCGCCACGATCATGAAGATGTCGAGGTCGTACTCGCGACCGTAGGTTTGTTCATCCCAGCGCATGGATTTTTTCAGGCTGGTCATGGCGTGCTGACACTTGTCGATGTTTTCCGGCTCGACGTAGATGCGCAGCGCGACCTCGCGGTCGGTCATGGTGGTGAAGCTGTCTTCGACACACCACAGGTCGCCGGCCACCAGGGCAAACAGGTAGGCGGGTTTCTTGAACGGGTCTTCCCAGGTCGCCCAGTGCCGACCGTCTTCGCCGGGGCCGCTGGCAATCGGGTTGCCGTTGGACAGCAGCACCGGATAGCGGTGCTGCTCGGCGATCACCGTGGTGGTGAACACGCTCATCACGTCGGGGCGGTCGAGGTAGTAAGTGATCTTGCGAAAACCCTCGGCCTCGCACTGGGTGCAGAACATGCCGCCGGACTTGTACAGGCCTTCCAGGGCGGTGTTGGTTTCCGGGTGAATCTTGACCGTGGTATCGAGGGTGAAGGTTTCACGCGTGGGCTGCACGGTCAGGTGGCTGTCGTTCAACTGGTAATCGGCGTCCGTCAACGGCTGGTCGGCCAGGTTGACACTCAACAGCTCCAATTGCTGGCCATCCAGCACCAACGGCGGCAAACCGGCGCCACGCTCGGGATTGCGGCGCATCACCAGTTGCGCGTGGACCAGGCTGTGGTCCTCGAACAACTCGAAGGTCAGGTGCGTCTCGTCGATCAGGTAGTCCGGCGCCTGATAGTCCTTCAGGTAAATCATCTTCGGTTGTTCGGTGCGCATGGGTGGCATCCTTCTACTGATGCACGGCGAGCTGGTAGGCCGTGTATTTACGAATATTGATCACGCCGGTGTCGAAGATCAGGTATTGGCCCTTGATTCCCAGCAGCGTGCCTTCGGCAATCGGATTCTTGTCCAGGTTGAAGCTGACGATCTTGGCCGGGTACTGCTCCACCGGGTAGCGGATCTCGAGCGGCTCGACGTCGGCAATGGTTTGGATGGCCTGCAGGCCAAAGCGTTCCTGCAAACCGAGCAAGCCTTCGGCGCAGGTGGCGAACAGTTCATCGCGCACCTGCTTGAGGTCGACGGACTGCGCATCGCCCTTGAGCAGCGCGCGCCAGTTGATCTTGTCGGCCACCTGGCTGCGAAACAGATCTTCGACAAAGCCCGACTGCTGGCGCGTGGCCACGCGCATGATCGGCAGCGCCTGGCTGGCGCCCTGGTCGAGCCAGCGGGTCGGCAACTGCGTGGCGCGGGTGATGCCGACCTTGATCCCCGACGAGTTGGCCAGGTACACCACATGGTCGGTCATGCAGAATGTTTCACCCCAGCCCGGATCGCGGCAGGTGCCGGCGTCGTAATGGCAGCGCTCGGGGCTCATGATGCACAGGTCACACTGGGCCAGCTTGGTCATGCACGGGTAGCAATAACCCTGGCTGAAGCTGTTCTTGGTCTTGCGGCCGCAATGGCTGCAATGAATGGCACCCAGGTATTCCAGGCGAATATGGGTACCGATCAACGGGTTGACCGCAACCTCGGTGTCGCCAAGACGAAACGCGTATTGAACGGTCGGCTCACCGAGTTTCGCCGACATTTTGCTGACTGCACCGCGACCGATTTCAATCAATGGATCGCATCCGACTTGAACAGGATGTTCGGCACCGGCGCCGATTTCGACGCGCATTCCTGCGGGCCCATGTAACCGGTGCGCTGGTCTTCGGGCAGGTTCTGCAGTTCCCAGGCGATCATCGCCTGCAACGACAGCTCACGCTGTTCGGCGGTGAGCTTGCGGCCATCGGACCACTTGCCGATTTCCACGGCGAGCTTGAGGCTCTCGTAGATGTCCGGGGTGATGTTTTCGATCATTGCAGCAAAAGAGGACATAAGGATCTTCCTTATCAAATAGACGATTTGCGGCGGTTGTACAGCCCGCCGAGCAAACCGGTCAGGCAACCGATAACCAGGCCGCCCACATGGGCCGCGTTGGCGATTTCACCGAAGCCGATCATCGAGACCAGCCCCGACAGGCAAAGCACCAGCCACACCAGCATCATCACCAGCACCCCACGGGGCAGACGATACGCCGGGTTGGGGGCGAGTAACTGAAAGATCCAGCAATGCCCGAGCAGGCCGTACAACACGCCGGACAAACCGCCAAACAGGCCCGGGCCGCCGTAAGCGTACTGCGCGTAATTGGAGACCAGGCTGAACAACAGGGTCAGGCCCAGCAGGTTGATGCCGCCCTGGCGCGCTTCAATGCGTCGGCCCAGTTCCCAGTACCACATGCCGTTCATGGCCAGGTGCAGGATGCCGAAGTGGATCAGCATCGGCGTGACCAACCGCCACCACTGCCCGGACGCCAGGCTGTCGGCCAACGGCGTGAACTGGATGTACTCGCCCAGCACCCGGAACGGCAGGAACGTCAGCCAGGCCATGGTTTGCAGGTTTTCGCCGAGCAGCGTCACCGCGCCCACGATCAGGCTTGCCAGCAGCACCAGGGCTGTGACCGGGCTATGCCGGACCTGCTGGATAAAGCCGGGGCGCGCAACCGGCGCCTGCTCGGGAATATCCAGTTGCAGGTCCATGTCGCCGGCGGGAAAGCGCTGGTACAACACGCGCACGTCGTCACTGATGCTTTCGGGCACCCACAGCACTTGCTCGCCCGCTTCCTCGCTGACGCGATGGGGCACCTGCATGCGTTGCAGCAATTTGACGAAACCGCCCAGGTCGACGCTCAGGGGCAGGCGCAATACAGCCACGGTACTCATTGGATAACCTCAGGTCGCTCAACGTCGACCCAGACGAATTTATGCGGATCCAGTCGGGTTTCCTGGTCCAGGCGATACGCCACCAGCTTGCCGTACAGCACCGCGCTGTAGTCCAGGCAGGCCAGGTTCGGGCGAATCGGCGCCGGATTGCCGCTGCGCCAGTAATGACCGACGAACAACAGCGGCTCGTCGACGCCATAGCGCAGCAGGGAATTCTTTTCGGTGGAGGACAACGGCGTGCGCGCCACGGGCTCGGGCAAGGCGTCGGGCTGGAACACGATGTCGCCGTAGGTTTTCGGGTCGTCTTCCCAGAACTTGGTGCGAAAGAACGAGCGCGTCAGGCCATCGCCACCGGTCAAAGTGAGTCCGTGGGGCAGGCGCATGTCGGTGCCGCGCAACAGGCGATCGAACGCGTTGCAGGCAAAGCTGCCCGGTACGGCGGCGGCCTGCAGGAAATGCTGATCGATGCAGCCATCCGGGAAGGTCGCGCGCAGCGGCTGGATAAAGCCCTCGTCCCAGCACGCATGCACCACACGGAAACGCCCGGCGTCGACAAACAGCGGCATGTCGTAGAACCAGCCAAGGAAGTCGTGCCAGTCGGCCGGGTGCTGTTCGAACTGGGTCAGCGTCTCCTGGATCAACCGCGCATGACGTGGGTTGTGCTCGCGCACGAACTGCTTGCCGCTGCCCGGCGGTGCCGGCGTGGTCCAACCCAGCGCATTGAACTCATGGTTGCCCATGATGCACAGCGCCTGGCCGGCCTCGGTCATGTCGTGGACGATGTGCAGCGCTTCGCGTATGCGTGGCCCACGGTCGATGATATCGCCGAGAAACACCGCCATGCGCGACGGATGACGCCAGGTGCCGCCCTGCTTGTGGTAACCCATCCGGTCAAGCAAATGCTCCAGCGTATGGGCGCAACCGTGCACGTCACCAATCAGGTCGTAGCTGCGCGCGGGATCGAGCATCAGTCGCCTCCGCCCCCCAAGCGGCTGCCCCAGCCCAGCTTGGTGCGGCACACTTCGTAGTAGTTGTGGTCCAGCGGATGGATCAAACGCAACTTCTGTGCCTTCTTGCTCACGGTGATGGTGTCACCGGGGGCGCAGGTGAAATGGTTCTGCCCGTCGCAGGAGACTTGCGGATAGATTTGCATGTCTTTGGACACCACGATCTTCAGCTCACTGTTGCCATCGACCACAATCGGCCGACTCGACAACATATGGGGATACATCGGCACGATCACAATGGCATCGAGCTTGGGATGCATGATCGGGCCACCCGCCGACAGTGCATACGCGGTGGAGCCGGTGGGCGTGGCGACGATCAGGCCGTCGGCCTTCTGGCTGCACACGAACTGGCCGTCGATATACAGCTCGAACTCGATCATCCGCGTGGATTTGCCGGGATGCAGCACCACGTCATTGAGGGCATCGCCCTGGCCGATGGCTTCGCCGTGGCGACGCACTTCGGCCTGCAGCAGGAAGCGGTTTTCCACCAGGTAGTGGCCGTCGAGCACCTTGGCCACTTCGACTTCCAGCTCGTCGGGGCGAATATCGGTGAGAAACCCCAGGCTGCCACGGTTGATCCCCAGCACCGGCACGTTATGCCGCGCCAGGGCACGGGCCGCGCCGAGCAGGCTGCCGTCACCGCCGACCACGATGACCATGTCGCACACTTCGCCGAGCATTTTGCGCGACGAGGTCTGCAGGCCATGGCCCGGCAGGATTTCGCCGATGGTGTCTTCGAGGATCACATGCAGGTGGCGTTCCAGCAGGAATTTTTTCAGTCGGCGGACGGTGTCCAGCACCTGGGTACTGCCCAGGCGACCGATAATGCCGATATTGCGAAATTGCTCCATGGGGCTCCTGCGGGCGTAGGGGTGTGGCAAAAAGAAAGGATTATGGGCGAAAGGCCGCGTCAGGCAAAATCCTTTGTCGCCGCCCGGCTGTGATGACAATGGTTCTCAGGCGCCCCTCAGGCACCTGCACGCGACTTAAGAGGCTATGCTCGCACCATGACTCTGTTCCCTGACCTGCACGCCCTGCCCCGCCAACTGCGACACCCCGAGGTGCGCGACCTGGCGTGGGTGATGCTCGCGCCACCGATGCTCGCACAGACACCGTGGCCGCAACGCCACCCGCTGGCGGGCAGTGACTGGGTACAGGCGCCGCACGTGCTCGACGCCTGGTTACGTGCGCTCGATCAGGACAGCCGCGCATTACAGCAGTGGCTGAGCCTGTCGCGCACCCGGCGCCTGGGCCTCTACTATGAGCGCCTGTGGCAGTTCGCCGTGCGGCATGCGCCCGGCGTGGAGCTGCTGGCGGCCAACCTGCCGATCCGCCGTGCCGGACACACCCTGGGCGAGCTGGACATGCTGCTGCGCGACCGCGATGGCGTGCATCACCTGGAATTGGCGATCAAACTCTATCTTGGCCCACAGGACGGCAACGGCCAGGACACTGCGCAATGGCTCGGCCCCGGCTGCCATGACCGGCTGGACCGCAAGCTGGCGCACCTGGCCCAGCATCAATTACCGATCTCGGCACGCCCGGAGAGCCGTGAAGCCCTGGCGGCGCTGGATATCCAGCAGTTCGATGCGCACCTGTGGCTGGGCGGGTACCTGCTTTACCCGTGGCCGGGCCAGGCCGAGCCACCGCTGGGCGCCCACCCGCAGCATTTGCGTGGGCGCTGGTTGCATCAGCGCGATTGGCCGGACTTTGTGAGCACCCGCCCCGCCGGTCGCTGGCAACCCCTGCCTCGCCATGCATGGCTGGCGCCGGCGCATTACCCGGCGGATGAGGTGTGGCGTGAGGAGCAGATGGCCGGCTGGCTGGCAGACCTGGACCCGATGGCGCCCGCGCAATTGCTGGTGCGGCTGGTGCAGAGCGGGGAGGACTGGGAAGAGGCCGAGCGGCTGTTTCTTGTGGCAGACCTTTGGCCCAATGTACCGGGGGCAGGCTGATCAATTTGTAGTGGATTGAAGGCCGCCATCGGGGGCAAGCCCCTCCCACAGGGGAAGTGTGTGGGCCGGGCTGGTGGATTGAAGGCCACTATTGGGGGCAAGCCCCCTTCCCCCAGGAAAATGCATTCCAACTGTGGGAGGGGGCTTGCCCCCGATGGCGGCTGGCCAGGCACTACTCATCATCGATATGCCGATAATCCAGCTGCAACCCGATAGCCAGCTCTCGCGCCCGTCCCAACCTGATCGGCCCGCGCTCGATATCCACCAGCAATCCCGGGCACGCCAGCGGTGGCAACCCTTCAATCGCCTTGAGCCGCCCATCGGTAATCACCAGCAAACGCTGCTGCTCTGCCGGGTAACGCTTGCGTCGCGCTACCAGCCAATGCCCCGCCTCGGTCAAGGCTGCCAGCAGCGGCGTACCGCCACCGGCGCCCAGTTGTTCAAGCCAGTGCGCCAAACTTTTTGCCGCTTTCAAGCCTTGCACCTGCCACTGCGGCGATTGCCCGCTGGCCGTCAGCAAGGCCAGGCGCGTACGTTGCCGGTAGGCGTCATCAAACACCTGCGCCAGCAGGCCCTTGGCATCGCTCAAGGCCCGGTGCCGCCGAGTGGAAGCCGAGGCGTCGACAATCACCAGCCAGAGTTCATGAGCCGAGCGGCTGCGCAGATGCCAACGTAAATCTTCACGGCGCTGCGGCCTGCCACCGAGCAAGGTGCCCGGCCAATTGACCAGGCCCTGTCGCGCACTGCGCGCCTTGCCTTGCCTGCCGTTTTCCAATTGCCCCGCCTGGGGCCGCGCATCCGCCCCCGCGTCAGGTCGAGGGCGAATGCCTAGGGCTTTTTTGGCCAGGCGGGCACATCGCGGCGCGGGCCGGTGGGCAGCGCTGGCGCGGGCATATCGCCCCATTGGCCCTGGCCCGGCGAGGGGTCCGAGGGTTGCGGGGCTTGGGTCGGGTTGGGCGGACTGGCCGCAGGTGCCTGCTCCTGGCGTCGATGACGCAAGGCAAATTCCGCGACCGCGTCTATATCTTCCTCGGCGATAGCGTCGGCCCCGCGCCAGGCGGCATGGGCCCTGGCACCGCGCAGCCACACGAGGTCGGCGCGCATCCCGTCCACGCCTGCGGCAAAGCAACGCTGGGTAATCTGCGCCAGGGCCTGGTCATCCAGCTCGATACTGTCCAGGCGTGCGCGCGCCTGAATGCAGCGCTCACGCAAAGCGGCTTGCGGCTCGGCCCACTGTTCACAGAACGCGACGGGGTCACTGTCGAAATCCAGGCGACGACGGATAATCTGCCCGCGCTCGGCCGGCACCGTCTGCCCGCTCAAGGCCACATTGAAACCAAAACGGTCGAGCAACTGCGGGCGCAACTCCCCCTCTTCCGGGTTCATCGTGCCGATCAGCACAAAACGCGCCGCATGCCGATGGGAGATGCCATCACGTTCGATCAGGTTGGTGCCGCTGGCGGCCACATCGAGCAACAGATCGACCAAATGATCAGGCAGCAGGTTGACTTCATCAACGTACAACACGCCACCATCGGCTTTGGCCAGCACGCCAGGGGAAAATTGTGCACGGCCCTCGCCGAGCGCGGCGTCCAGGTCCAGGGTGCCGACCAGGCGCTCCTCGGTTGCGCCCAGGGGCAAGGTGACAAACTGCCCGCTGGCGAGCAGGTCCGCCAGGCCACGGGCCAGGGTGGACTTGGCCATGCCGCGCGGGCCTTCGATCAGCACACCACCGATCCTGGGATCGATCGCGTTCAGGCACAGCGCCAGTTTCAGCTCATCGGCGCCGACCACGGCGGCCAGCGGGAAATGCGCAATATCGGTCATCAGTTGTCTTCTTCCATATCCAGCAACAGGTTTTCCAACGCTTCGCGGTAAGCGCCGGGCTCTTGCCACATGCCGCGCTGCTGGGCTTCGAGCATGCGCTCGGTCATGTCGCGCAGGGCGTCGGGGTTGTGCTGCTGCACAAACGCGCGGGTGTCAGGGTCAAGCAGGTAGGCGTCGGCGAGCAGCGCGTATTGGTGATCATCGATCAACGCGGTGGTGGCGTCGAAGGCGAACAGGTTGTCCACGGTCGCGGCCATTTCAAACGCGCCTTTATAGCCATGACGCTTCACACCTTCGATCCACTTCGGGTTGGCCGCACGGGAGCGCACCACCCGATTGAGCTCTTCCTTCAAGGTGCGGATTTTCGGCAGGTCCGGCTGGCTGTGATCGCCATGATAGCTGGCGGCCTTGTTGCCGCTCAGGGTTTCCACGGCGGCGAGCATGCCGCCCTGGAATTGGTAGTAATCGTTGGAGTCGAGCACATCGTGTTCGCGATTGTCCTGGTTCTGCAGCACCGCCTGCACCTGGCTCAAGCGCTGGGCGAATTGCCCACGGGCGGCGGTGCCCTCGTCGGCGCCGCCATAGGCGTAGCCACCCCAATTGAGGTAGACCTCGGCCAGGTCCTCGCGGCTTTGCCACAGGCGACCGTCAATTGCGCCCTGCACGCCCGCGCCATAGGCGCCTGGCTTGGCGCCGAAAATGCGCCAACCGGCCTGTTTCGCTGCGGCCGCTTCGTCCAGGCCCGACTCAAGCAACGCCTGGCGCTCGCTGCGCACCTTGGCGGCCAGCGGATTCATGTCATCCGGCTCGTCGAGGGCCGCCACCGCTTGCACCGCCGCATCGAACAGGCGGATCAGGTTGGCGAACGCATCGCGAAAGAAACCGGAGACGCGCAGCGTCACGTCAACACGCGGACGATCCAACAGGCTGATCGGCAGAATCTCGAAGTCGTCCACGCGCTGGCTGCCGGTGGCCCATACCGGGCGCACGCCCATCAGCGCCATGGCCTGGGCGATGTCGTCGCCACCGGTGCGCATGGTGGCAGTTCCCCACACCGACAGGCCCAGCTGGCGCAGATGGTCGCCGTGGTCCTGCAGGTGCCGCTCAAGCAACAGACTGGCCGACTGGAAACCGATGCGCCAGGCCGTCGTGGTCGGCAGGTTGCGCACATCCACGGTGAAGAAATTACGCCCCGTGGGCAACACATCCAGGCGGCCGCGACTCGGCGCGCCACTGGCGCCGGCCGGCACAAAGCGACCGCCCAGGGCATCCAGCAGGCCGCGCATTTCTGCCGGGCCGCAGGCGTCCAGGCGCGGTGCCACAACAATGCGCAGACTCTCGACCACCGCCTTCACCTCTTCCCAGCCGGCTTCTTCCAACTGTTCCAGCGGCCCCTCCAGCGCCTGCTCGATCAAGCGCGACGCGTAGAGCTCCAGGCGTTCGCGGGTGTCACCGGCGGTGCGCCACAGCTGTGCGTCGAGCTTGCGCAACACCTCGGGCTGCCGCCCGGTCCACGGTTCTGCGAGTGCGCAGTCCAGCGGATCGAAACCCAGCTCGAACGCCTTGGCCAGCACCCGCAACAGGCTCGATTGCGCGCCACGGCCATCGCCACGGGGAATACGCAGCAAGGCCAGTAAGGTATCGATACGCAAGCGCCCCGCCGGCGACTCGCCAAAGATATGCAGGCCGTCGCGGATCTGTGATTCCTTCAGGTCACACAAGTAGGTGTCCAGGCGTGGTAACCAGATGTCGGCATCGGCCTCGCCGTCCAGCTCGAGTTCCTGGTCGATACGGGTTTCGCGCACCAGCTTGAGGATGTCTTTCTGCAATTCCAACGCACGTCGTGGGTCGAGCAACTGCGCTTCGTAATATTCGTCGGCCAGCAATTCCAGGTCGCGTAGCGGGCCGTAGGTTTCGGCGCGGGTCAGGGGCGGCATCAGGTGGTCGATGATCACCGCCTGGGTGCGCCGCTTGGCCTGGGCGCCCTCGCCCGGGTCATTGACGATAAACGGGTAGATATTCGGCAGCGGGCCGAGCAGCACGTCCGGCCAGCAGTTTTCCGACAGGCCCACGCCCTTGCCCGGCAGCCATTCAAGGTTGCCGTGCTTGCCCACATGAATCAGCGCGTGGGCGCCATAGGTCTGGCGCAGCCAGAAGTAGAACGCCAGATAGCCGTGGGGCGGGACCAGGTCAGGGTCGTGATACACCGCGCTCTGATCAACCTGATAACCGCGCGCCGGTTGAATGCCGACGAAGGTCTGGTCCAGGCGCAGGCCGGCGATCATCAGGCGGCCGTCGCGGCACATCGGGTCCTGATGCGGCGCGCCCCAGCGCTCGAGTACGGCTTGACGATTGGCCTCGGGCAGGCGCTGGAACATCGCGTCATAGTCGTCCAGGCCCAGGCTTTGATGGCACGGGCGCAGGTCCAGGCTGTCCAGGTCGTTGGTGACGCCGCCCAGCAAGGCGTGGATCAAAGCGGTGCCGCTGTCCGGCAAGGTGGACGGCACCGGGTACCCTTCGGCTTGCAACGCGCGCAGGATGT
Organism: Pseudomonas sp. 28 E 9; assembly: GCF_900004785.1. Lineage (NCBI taxonomy): Bacteria > Pseudomonadati > Pseudomonadota > Gammaproteobacteria > Pseudomonadales > Pseudomonadaceae > Pseudomonas > Pseudomonas sp. 28 E 9. The sequence goes on from NZ_CVTK01000042.1 coordinate 71,363, forward strand.
TCAGCGCTGCCGCCGGCGTATCCAGGCCCACGCCGTTGCCGATACGGCCGTCGCGGGTTGGATAATTGGCCAGGATCAGCGCCACACGCTTGTGCGCATTCGGCAGCCGCGCCAACTCGACCCAGCGGCGCGCCAGTTCGGCGACAAAATCCATGCGCTCGGGCGCCGCGCGGTAGCACACCACGTCCGACTGGCTGCGCTCACTGCGCCAGGCCAGGTCCTTGAAGCTGATCGGCCGGCTGATGATGCGCCCGTCCAGCTCCGGCAAGGCAATGTGCATCGCCAGGTCGCGGGGGCCGAGCCCCTGTGCGCTGGCCTCCCAGCCGGGTTGGTTATCCTGGGCGCAGATCGCCTGGATCACCGGGATATTGCGCCGAAACGGGCGCAGGTGCGGTGCTTCCGGGCTGGATTGGGCAAAGCCTGTGGTGTTGAGTATCACTGCGGCTTGCACATCGTCCAACAGGTCTTCGACCACCGTGAGGCAACCGGGCTCTTTCAAACTCGCCACTGCGATGGGCAACGGGTTCAGGCCCGCAGCCTGCAAGCGCTGGCAGAACACATCGATAAACCCGGTATTGGCCGCCTGCAAGTGGGAGCGGTAGAACAGCACCGCCGCAACGGGGAAGTCGGCGTGCCACTGCGCCTGCCAGTCATTGAGGCGGGCATTGGCGGTGTGCGGGTGATAGATCGCCGTACGCGGCAAGGCTTGCGGTTCGGCCCAGGCATAGTCGCGGCCCAGATGGGCACTGGCCAGGCAGCGATAAAAGTCCAGCGCATTGCCCAGGCCACCCTGGCGCAGAAAGTGCCACAGACGCTCGCGCTGTTCGCCAGCGACGGTGCTCAGGCCGCTGAGTTCCGGGTCCGGACGATCATCCCCCGGCACCAGGATCAGCGTGACGCCGCGCCCGGCCAGTTCCACCAGGCGCTCGATGCCGTAGCGCCAATAACCGATGCCGCCATGCAGGGAAATCAGGATGACCCTGGCGTGGCGCAGCACCTCATCGACGTACAGGTCGACCGAGGCGTGGTTCTGCACCTGCATCGGGTTGGCCAGGCGCAGGCTGGGGTAATCCTCGGGCAACTGCTGCGCCGCTTCGGCGAGCAGCGCCAGGCTGGAATCGCCGCTGCACAGGATCACCAGCTCGGCGGGGGTTTGGCCAAGGTCGGCGATATTGTCGTCCGCGACGAAGCCACCGGGTTGGGTCCTGAGCAGGTGCATGGTTAAACGCTGAGGGCGGCGCGCAGTTGCGCTTCAAGGCCCACGGCATCCAGTTCCTGGCCGATCAGCACCAGGCGCGTGGTGCGTGCTTCTTCCACGCCCCAGGCACGGTCGAAGTGCTTGTCGAAGCGCGTGCCCACGCCCTGGATCAGCAGGCGCATCGGTTTGTTCGGGATCGCGGCGAAACCTTTGACGCGCAGGATGCCGTGCTGCACCACCAATTGGGTCAAGGCGTCGAGCAACAGGGCTTCGTCGGCTTGAGGCAGGTCGATGGAAATGGAGTCGAAGGCATCGTGATCGTGGTCGTCCTCACCGTCGTGGTGCTGATCATGATGGCTGTGGCGCGCGTCGATATGCTCCTCGGAGCCGGCGCCCAGGCCAATCAGCACGTCCAACGGCAGGCGACCGCTGCTGGCTTCGATGATCTTCACCGCCGGCGGCAGCTCTTCAGCCACTTCCAGGCGCACGCGGGCCAGGTCTTCGGCGCTGATCAGGTCGGCTTTGTTGAGGATCACCAGGTCGGCACTGGCCAATTGGTCGGCGAACAGCTCGTGCAACGGCGACTCGTGGTCCAGGTTCGGGTCGAGCTTGCGCTGGGCATCGACCTGGTCGGGGAACGCGGCGAAGGTGCCGGCGGCCACGGCCGGGCTGTCGACCACGGTGATCACCGCGTCGACGGTGCAGGCGCTGCGGATTTCCGGCCACTGGAAAGCCTGTACCAGCGGTTTTGGCAGGGCCAGGCCCGAGGTTTCGATGAGAATGTGGTCAAGGTCACCGCGACGGGCGACCAGCTCGCGCATCACCGGGAAGAACTCTTCCTGCACGGTGCAGCATAGGCAGCCGTTGGCCAGTTCGTAGACGCGGCCGTTGGCTTCTTCTTCGGTGCATCCGATGGAGCACTGCTTGAGGATTTCGCCGTCAATGCCCAACTCGCCGAACTCGTTGACGATCACGGCAATGCGACGGCCCTGGGCGTTGTCGAGCATATGGCGCAGCAAGGTGGTTTTGCCCGAACCGAGAAAGCCGGTAACGATGGTGACGGGGAGTTTGGCCAGTGTTTTCATCGGATGCCCTTTGGGGCGGGCATACGGGACGACAGGCCCTGCGGCGACGCGCAGCAGCGGATTTCGTCACCGGATCACCCCGCCCGGTTGAATTGAAAAATCAGTGACGAGGCAGGTCTCCTGGCTTGGGGCGTGCAGGTCTTGCGACCCATGCTGACTGCGCCTTCCCGCCGTCTCGGCAGTGGCGTGGCAGTCAACTGAACCCTTCACAGTTGCGGGGGCAGCCGCGGCTTGAACCGCGTTCCCTTCTTAGCTTCGGCCGCAGCCGAAGAACCTCGAACGTGCAAGGCTACAGGGGCTCGCGGCATTTGACTACCGTCCCTGGCCCATGCTCTCCTACTCATCTTGTTTCGGGTGCCCTTCACAGGGTGAAACGGGAAACCGGTGCGCCATAGACCCATGGCAAGTCCGGTGCTGCCCCCGCAACGGTAAGCGAGCGAAGCGTCAAATCCACTGTGCCTGTGCATGGGAAGGAGATGCTTGATAAGGCCCACTCTTTGTTCAAGAGCGCCCCTCGCAAGCCCGGAGACCGGCCCGAAAAAATCAGATAACAAACCCGCGGTGGGCGGGCGCTGTTCGAAACCCTGCGTGCCTGGCGCGTGGGGTTTGCATGCGCTCGTTTCACCCTGACACTTGAAAGGGACGCGCCATGTCGATCATCAGCAGCACTTCGCCCGCAGCCAGCGGCACTGCCACCTTGAGCCAACGCCTGACCGCCGCCATCGGTGCGTCGATCCTCGGCGCGTGCCTGGTGTATTTCGCCGGCTTCTCCCACATCGAGGCCGTGCACAACGCGGCCCACGATACCCGCCACAGCGCCGCGTTCCCGTGCCACTGAGACCTGCCGACATGATCAAGCGTATTGCCCAAACCGCAGGCTTCACCGGCTTGTTGGCCGCCCTGCTGCTGACCCTGCTGCAAAGCCTGTGGGTCGCGCCGTTGATTTTGCAGGCGGAGACCTTTGAAAAGGCTCCAGCCGTGGCAGAAGTGCCCCATGAACATGCCGCAGGGGCTGCTGCCCACACCCATGACGCCGAAGCCTGGGAGCCGGAAGATGGCTGGCAGCGCGTGCTGTCGACCACCGGTGGCAACCTGGTCGTGGCGGTCGGTTTTGCGCTGATGCTGGCCGGCCTGTACACCCTGCGCGCTCCGACCCGCACAGCTCAAGGGCTGCTGTGGGGCCTGGCCGGTTATGCCACCTTCGTACTCGCGCCGACCCTGGGCCTGCCGCCTGAGCTGCCGGGCACCGCCGCCGCTGATCTGGCGCAACGGCAGATCTGGTGGATCGGCACGGCTGCGTCTACCGCTGCCGGTATTGCCTTGCTGGTGTTCGGTCGCGGCGGGTTGCTCAAAGTGCTGGGTGTGGCGATCCTTGCCGTACCCCACCTAATCGGCGCTCCGCAGCCGGAAGTCCACGCCATGCTGGCCCCGGAGGCCCTCGAAGCCCAGTTCAAGATCGCATCGCAGTTGACCAATGTGGCGTTCTGGCTGGCCCTTGGCTTGATCAGTGCCTGGCTGTTTCGCCGTAACCGCGATGAACACTACGCGGCATGACCCTCGTCGTCGGCCTGGGTTGCCAGCGCGGTTGTGACGTGCGCACCCTGCTGGAGCTCCTTGATAGCGCCCTCGCCGAGAGTGGCATTGAACGCCAGCGCATTACCGCGCTGGCGAGCATTGATCGCAAACAGGCTGAGCCAGGGTTGCTGGCCCTGGCCCGGTTGCTGAACCTGCCCTTGCAGTGTTTCAGCGCCGAAGAGCTGGCGGGCTATGAACATCGGCTGAGCCACAAATCAGCCGTCGCGTTCAGCCATACCGGCTGTTACGGCATCGCCGAAAGCGCCGCGCTGGCCCTGGCCGAACAACTCGCCCACGGCCCGGCCCGCCTGCTGATTACCCGCAGGAAAACCGCCCAGGCTACCTTTGCATTAGCCTGCGCCGGTTAAAATCCCGATAATTGCCGCTCTCGATCATGAGCAATCTTCATGCTCGCCCGTTTTACAACAGGAAATCCCCATGACCGTCTACTTCATCGGCGCCGGCCCCGGCGACCCGGAACTGATTACCGTCAAGGGCCAGCGGCTGATCCGCAGTTGCCCGGTGATCATCTACGCCGGCTCGCTGGTGCCTGCGGCGGTGCTCGAAGGTCATCAGGCGCACCAGGTGGTCAACAGCGCCGAGCTGCACCTGGAACAGATCATCGACTTGATCAAGGCCGCCCATGCGCAAGGCCAGGATGTGGCGCGCGTGCACTCCGGCGACCCAAGCCTGTATGGGGCGATTGGCGAGCAGATTCGCCATTTGCGTGAGCTGGGCATCCCCTTCCAGATCATTCCCGGTGTCACCGCAGTGGCGGCCTGCGCGGCGCTGCTGGAAACCGAGCTGACCCTGCCGGACATCGCCCAGAGCGTGATCCTGACCCGCTATGCCGACAAAACCAGCATGCCCGCCGGCGAGGACTTCGACAGCCTGGCCCGCCACGGCACGACCATGGCGATTCACCTGGGGGTCAATCACCTGGAGAAGATCGTCGCCGAGCTGCTGCCGCACTATGGCGCCGATTGCCCGATCGCCGTGGTGCACCGTGCGACCTGGCCGGATCAGGATTGGATGGTGGGAACATTGGCGGATATCGCCGAAAAAGTCGCGGCCAAGGGGTTTCGGCGTACCGCGTTGATTGTGGTGGGTCGAGTGCTGGCCAGTGACACGTTCAGTGAGTCGTCACTGTATCGGGCGGGGCATGCGCACCTGTACCGACCTTGAGTTTCCACTTCACAAAACCCAATTAATCCGCTGATTCAAATGAATAAATCCAATAAAACTGTAGGAGCGAGCTTGCTCGCGAAAAACCTCAACGATAACGCGCGCTTCCTGAATCAACGCGACGCCTGTGAGTTTTTCGCGAGCAAGCTCGCTCCTACAATATTGGGCAAGCCCCCTCCCACACTTGATCCTTGTTTTTTTAAGCATAAAAAAACGGCGCTCACGGGGCTAATGCCAATCAGTTAAGGCTTTTTGTAGGAGCGAGCTTGCTCGCGAAAAACGTAAACGATAACGCGCGCTTCCTGAATCAACGCGGCGCCTGTGAGTTTTTCGCGAGCAAGCTCGCTCCTACACTATTGGGCAAGCCCCCTCCCACACTTAATCCTTGTTTTTTCAAGCATAAAAAAACGGCGCTCACGGGGCTAATGCCAATCAGTTAAGGCTTTTTGTAGGAGCGAGCTTGCTCGCGAAAAACCTCAACGATAACGCGCGCTTCCTGAATCAACGCGGCGCCTGTGAGTTTTTCGCGAGCAAGCTCGCTCCTACACTATTGGGCAAGCCCCCTCCCACACTTGATCCTTGTTTTTTCAAGCATAAAAAAACGGCGCTCACGGGGCGCCGTTTTTTCGTCGCAGTGAACACCTTACTCAGTAGTAGGCGTTTTCTTTCTGCGTGTGGTCGGTCACGTCACGTACACCCTTGAGCTCGGGAATGCGTTCGAGCAGGGTGCGCTCGATGCCTTCACGCAGGGTCACGTCCGCCTGGCCGCAGCCCTGGCAACCGCCGCCGAACTTCAATACGGCGATACCGTCATCCACTACGTCGATCAGGCTCACCTGGCCGCCGTGGCTGGCCAGCCCCGGGTTGATCTCGGTTTGCAGGTAGTAGTTGATACGCTCGTTGACCGGGCTGTCGGCGTTGACGTTCGGCACCTTGGCATTGGGCGCCTTGATGGTCAATTGGCCGCCCATACGATCAGTGGCGTAGTCGACCACGGCATCGTCAAGGAAGGCTTCACTGAAGGCATCGATGTACGCGGTGAAGCTCTTGAGCCCCAGGGCGGTGTCTTCAGGCTTCTCTTCCCCAGGCTTGCAGTAGGCAATGCAAGTCTCGGCGTACTGGGTGCCAGGCTGGGTAATAAAGACGCGGATACCGATACCCGGGGTGTTCTGCTTGGACAGCAGGTCAGCCAGGTAATCGTGGGCGGCGTCGGTAATGGTTATGGCAGTCATGGAAACTCCTCACAGGCTTACCGGCAGTTTACGCCAAATTATTACGCAGGTACAAAGTCCGAGTGTTTTTGTCGGAAAAGCATCCCGGGGGCCGCGTCCTGCTGAGTCCTTCAGCAATACCTATCTATGTAGCACTTGCGAGGATGCACATCTCTCTAGCATGACATCGCGATCTTAATTGCTCACTCGCGAGGTTTTAATGAAGCCCACACTTTCCCGACTCATGTCCAAGAGCCCACCTGCGCGCCTGTCGGACCTCGATCACCTGCTGGACCATCTGGCGAGCCTGATCCAGGGCCCGACACTTGAGAACGCGCTGAAGTCTTACTACTGCCCTCCAGCAGACTCGGCACTGGGCCGTGAATGCAAAGCCGCTGTTCGCGTGCTTAAAATCCTGGAAGAGGATGACGACTTCAAGGCGTTCCTCAGTGCAAAACCCTCGCCCAACCACTCTCCGCTCGGCGATTTCCCTTACGACTTTCTGTCCGACCTGCTCAGTACGCCGAAATCACCCATCCCTGACCCGGCGGAAGTGTTCGACATTGGCGGTCATCCGGTTGTGTTGCGCAAAGCGCCGCTCTACTGGGCCAACCAGCTAGACATCCTGCTGGACGTCTACCGCAAAGTCGGCAACGGCGTCAAAAGCGACGGCTCAGTGCGCCTTGATCTGGTATTGGCCTATTACGCAATCATACCCGCCGCCCCAGCAACCCTGGCCCAGTGGAAAGCTGTGCAATATTACCTGCAGGAATATCGGGCGCTTTGCCAACTGGGTCACAATGGCCATGTCAGCGACCTGGAACACTTGCTGGGGCCTGAGGATGACAGAATCATCAAACAAGTCGTGCGCGACCTCGAGCGCGACAATGCCCGGTCGTTGTTCGCACAAGTCGTCCCCCAGCGGTTGACCCCTGCGCAACAAGCAGCACTCGACACCACCCCCACCGTACTCCTGGAACAGATCCTCAATACCCCCGAAAACCTGGCATTGGGCCAATCCATCGCCGTGGCCCTGGACTGGTATGGCGCCAGCGATGACCAAGCGTGCCTGCAAGCCGTCAAGGTCAAACTGCTCTGGCGCGCACTCTGGCTGACGATCACGCCAGACGCCCATTCACTCAACGACAACGAACTCAAAGCGTTCATCCCCCCGGCGATCAACTATGGGTTCATTCGTCAGTCGTTGAACAAGGAGTATGAGCGCTCATTACGCCTCAATGCCTCGACGGCGCGCCTGGCCGTCTGCGTGCTCAAGGCCAATATTCCCAGTGAAGTATGGGTCGAGGGCATTCCAGATGAATTGCCTTACGGAACCTCCAGCGCATGGGTCAACTTCAAAAGCGGATTTATCCTGGCCGAGTCGGTCGCCCCGGGCTCATCAAGGCATATGACGTTCGAGCAACTGCTCAATCTGCCAGGTGAGTTCCTTCGTGTGTATGCCGACGAACCAGCACAACAAACGCTGGTGGTTGCGGCAAAAATCCAACCGACGCTCAGTTGGGCAGTAAACACTGGCCTGCTGCCGGTAAGCCGGTACGGCCACTCCAGCAAAGATATCGAACACGCATTGGCTGCCCTGGAGCAGCATGAAAGCGAGACGGTGACGGCGACGCAAAACCTCGTACTGCAACCACCCAGTCGTTTTCGTTTCAACTCGGACACTGAGTATGACCAGGCTTTCAATGACTACCTGCAAACCCCAAGAGCGGCCTACAAAACCCTGATAACAGGCTTGCTGGCGCAGTTTGCGCCGTTATGGCCGGGCAATAGCGACCGTGACGAGATCACGGTGTATTCGTTACGCCAACCGCTGCATGACGTCCAGGTCGAGCATGAAAACAAGCACAACACTGACGCCGTTCGCGGGCGCTCGGGGTTTATCCTGCGTCTGGCGAGCGCTGACCATCCGTACACCCTGCGCTACATCGAGGTATTTCCGAACGCCGGCATTGTTCGCGTGCGCGAAGACCTCAAAACCCTGTTGGTGGGCGGCGAGGTAAAAGTCGAACGTGTTGGCGGGGCCACCCGCTCAAGTCGAGGCAGTTTCAGAAAAGGTACCGAACTGCCATTTGACTGGAAAGCTTATAAAGACGCCGTGAAGCCTGAGCCCGACCAGACAGCCACCCTGATCGTCGAGCAAGTCGGGCAGGTGATGCCGGCGCTCATCGCATCCCAGGATGAGCAAGCGCCACAAGCCCCACCGCCGCTGCCCCCTGCGCAACCCCTGTCACGGGCCGCCAATTTCCGCCAATCCCCCAGGATTGAGGCACTGGCTGAGATGATCGCGCGTGAGTTGTTCTTTTGCGATGAAAAGATCCTGCTGGAGAAAACCCGTAAAGCCTCACGGACCATGGATATCGGCCGTGACTTTCTTGAAGACATTTCTTACTGGGGAAAAATGTTCGTGCCGTTCTGGGGCTCCATCGACGACCTGGCCTCAGGCGATCCTCAACGTATCGAGTCAGGTGGGCTCGGCCTTTTTACCGATATCGTGTCGTTCGGTGTGCCCATCGGCAAGTACATTGCCGGCTGCACGCGCGTAGTGGTCCAGGCGGGCAAGGCCGGTATCCGCCTTGCGTTGCCGCGCTTCACCGCGCTGACCAGAAAGCTGATCACCGCCACGTTGCAGGAACTCAACCCCCTGGCTGCCGTGGCCGCGGTATTGAAACTGGGTCGATTCGCCCTGATCAAACTCGGCACCGCAGCCCTGCGCCAGGCCAGCAAGGGGCTCGCGCAGTTGCGCGACGGGAGTGTCGCCGCTCGCCACATGATCTCCGTCGACCCGCGCATCTGGTCACCGGGCCAGGCCGGCGACCGCTTGTTTACGGTGGACGGTTTCCCCAACATCCCCATGCGCAATGTCGGCAGCCTGGAAGCACCGGACTATCGGCTGATTGACGCCGGCTCCAACCGCGTTTTCGGGCCACGCTTTCGCGAGCCGGTCACGGTTATCAGCAACACAAGCCCGCTGATCCGCAAGTACGCCGTGGACCCTCACTGGATTGCCGGACTCAAGCCCGACTCCCGCGGGATCTTTTTCCGTGCGGAGTACAACCAGCGGTTCATCTGCAATATCGATGACAGAGGCACGATCTCGGTGTATCAGGTGCGGGACAACTCCTACGGTTTTATCCAGGAGACCGCCGCCGGCGCCGACAACAGTTTTTCCGTGGTGTTGGTCAACCCCAGGAAAAACCGGGACCTGTCGGTCACGCTATCGTCCGTGGAGCCGGGACACTGGTATTCAAGCCAGATCAAAGTCACGGGTGGCGCTCCGGAAAAGCCCGACTTCGTCACGCCCCTGATCCTGACGAAATGGACGCAAGCCAGTGAAAGCGCCCTGAAAAAAACCATGGATGACTTTGTGAGGACCTACAACCTGCACCCCGACGCATTCAGGCAGTTTGTACATACCGGCGACAACCTGGCGAGTCGTGGGCGCGCGATGCTGGACCGAGCAGGCACCGCGCGCACGGAAGTCACCTTTGATCATCTGGAAAGTTGGCGCACGACCTCCCAGAAAAACCGCAACACGCTGACCCTGGAGGGATTCGCCGCCGACCACAACCTGGACCCGAGGGCCTTTGCAGAGTATGTAAACCTGGATGGCAGCTATCGGGCAGCCGGAAAGGTACTCGCCCGGCATGCCGGCGGCGGGCAGTTCACCCCGGTGAACTACACCCATCTGCAAGCGTGGCACACCCTCTACAACTCCAATAATTCAAGCTCTTCCATGGCCACCTTTGTTGAAGCAAACGATCTCAACCCGTTGATCTGGCGCACCTATGTCAACGACAACGGCAGCCTGACCCGTGCGGGAAGAGAAATGCGGGTTTTCGGCTCGGGAGACATCGTCGACGAACCGATCGCCAGGAAACGCCCAGCCCCGCCCGAGCCCCGGCCGGGCGGTTCGAAGCGGCCGCGCCTGGAAAACGATACGCCGCCCTTACGGCGCCGATCCACGTCTATCACCGCTTCCTACGATCACAGAATCAACAATAACGCGCCGATCCTTCAGGACCCGAACGATGTCCGGCACAGCCTGACCCGGGAGCTTGAAGGCGCACCTGAGAAAATCAAGATCACCGATGCCAATCATTTTTTTGATGAGTTCATGGGCCACCAACATATGGAGGTCAAGAGCGCTGCAACCAAAAGCATTCGCGACTGGATCGCCAGGGAAGGCAGTCACCATCGCACGCTGGATCGATTGCTTGAGGTCAAGAAGCTCGGTGAGGGCCCGGAACGGGGTCTGTCGGTAGTCGCCAGGACCGATATCAAACGCTTCGACGTCCTCGGCCCCTACACCGGCAAGTTGCACTTGAATAAGGCGTCGATGGATGCCGAGATAATGGAAAAAAGTAAAGAGGCCGTCGGTACTTATCTATTCAGGACAAACACCAACGGCGCGTTTATCAGCGGTCACGGCAACAGCAATATCCTTAGCCTGGTTAACGCGGTCAATGTGCCGGGCATCCCCAACGTCGGCATCGAGAACGTGGGTTCCTTGCATGTAGGAAAGTACATGGTGTTCCTGCTCGCATGGAGGGATATTCCTGCGGGGACGGAGTTGCTGATGGACTATGGGAAAGATTACTGGAAGTACATAAAACCCCAAGGCCATCGCCCCTGATCGTCCCCCGGCCGCCGCGTCAGAGGTTCTCGTAGCGATTCATGTCCAATACGCCCTCCTCCACCGGCGTGGTTTCGTGGATGTACTGCGACACGTCATGGAAGTACTGCCAGAACTGCGGATGGCTGCGACGAATACCCCAGCGGTCGACAATGTGCTCAAAGCGCTTGGCATCCCTGGCGTTTTCCATCGCTGTGACAAATTCCGGCACTTGCCGGGCCGGGATATTGAACATGAAGTTCGGGTAGCTGCTGAGCACACCCGGGTAGATAGTTACGGTGTCCAGGCCCGGCTGGTAGCGATAGGCCTCGCCCAACAAAAACGCTACGTTACTGTGGGCCCGGTTACGCAGCAGGCTGTAGACCACGCGCTTGCCGCTGGTGGTTTCGATCCTCAGCATCGTGGCTTCCGGCAATTGGTCGATCACCTTGAGCCCCGCCGCAGGCCTGGAGGTCAGGCGGCTCAGCGCTTGCTCCGCGTCCTGCAAGGCCGGGTCGATGCCGGCGCGGGAACAGAACGCGCCGGTGCAGCGGTTGATCGGATCGGGGCTCGCGTTGAGAGAGCCTTATTGCCGAACACATCGAAGTTGACCGCCGACTGGTAATAGGTGCGGCTCCAGCAGCGGATAGTCGAACAACCACAGCCCGCACCGCACCCTCGGCACTGCCCAGGTTGAGCTGGCAGGCGGAGTCGTAGCAGGCATGGCATGCCACGCACTTCTCGGTGAAGATCGGCTGGATATCGCGGGTGTAGGAAATTGCCGAAGCGGGGCGGTCTACCGGCACAGCCTCTGCCTGCACGGTACTGGCCATCAAGGCCAGAACGGCGCTGACAATTAAACGAACTGACATGTATCCGGTCCCGATTCAAGGCGTGCGATGTGAAGTGGCGGTGATTCTACCGAGCCATGACCGCCTGCAACATGAGCGATATTCATGCAGAACCCCGCATGCTCAAATCCGGCACAGGTTTGTTATCATTCACGCCCCCCCCGAAATGCCTGACCAGAGTAGTCCCATGTCCGATCGTAGCGCTCGTCTGCAAGCCCTTCACCACGCCCTCAAGGAACGCATCCTGATCCTGGACGGTGGCATGGGCACGATGATCCAGAGCTACAAGCTCGAGGAACAGGACTACCGTGGCAAACGCTTCGCCGACTGGCCGAGCGACGTCAAGGGTAATAACGATCTGCTGGTACTCACCCGCCCCGATGTGATCGGTGGAATCGAAAAGGCCTATCTGGATGCGGGTGCGGATATTCTCGAAACCAACACCTTCAACGCCACGCGGATTTCCATGGCCGACTACGGCATGGAAGAGCTGGCCTATGAACTGAACGTTGAAGGCGCACGCCTGGCCCGCAGGATCGCCGACGCCAAGACCGCCGAGAACCCGGCCAAGCCGCGCTTTGTCGCTGGCGTACTCGGCCCCACCAGCCGCACCTGCTCGCTGTCGCCGGACGTGAACAACCCCGGCTACCGCAACGTGACCTTCGACGAACTGGTGGAAAACTACACCGAGGCCACCAAGGGCCTGATCGAAGGCGGCGCCGACCTGATCCTGATCGAAACCATCTTCGATACGCTCAACGCCAAGGCCGCGATCTTCGCCGTGCAAGGCGTATTCGAGGAACTGGGCGTCGAACTGCCGATCATGATTTCCGGCACCATCACCGATGCCTCCGGCCGTACCCTGTCGGGCCAGACCACCGAAGCGTTCTGGAACTCCGTGGCCCACGCCAAGCCGATCTCGGTCGGCTTGAACTGCGCCCTCGGTGCCAGCGAACTGCGCCCCTACCTGGAAGAGCTGTCGAACAAGGCCAACACTCACGTATCCGCCCACCCGAACGCCGGCCTGCCCAACGAATTCGGCGAGTACGACGAACTGCCCTCGGAAACCGCCAAGGTCATCGAAGAGTTCGCCCAGAGCGGTTTCCTGAATATCGTCGGCGGTTGCTGCGGTACCACGCCGGGCCATATCGAGGCCATCGCCAAGGCCGTGGCCGGCTACGCACCACGGCCGATCCCGGACATTCCCAAGGCCTGCCGCCTGTCTGGCCTGGAGCCGTTCACCATTGATCGCAGTTCGTTGTTCGTCAACGTCGGCGAGCGCACCAACATCACCGGCTCGGCCAAGTTCGCCCGCCTGATCCGTGAAGACAACTACACCGAAGCCCTCGAAGTCGCCCTGCAGCAGGTGGAAGCCGGCGCCCAGGTGATCGACATCAACATGGACGAGGGCATGCTCGATTCGAAGAAGGCGATGGTGACCTTCCTCAATCTGATTGCCGGCGAGCCGGACATCTCCCGCGTCCCGATCATGATCGACTCCTCCAAGTGGGAAGTGATCGAAGCCGGCCTCAAGTGCATCCAGGGCAAGGGCATCGTCAACTCCATCAGCATGAAGGAAGGCGTCGAGCAGTTCATTCACCACGCCAAACTGTGCAAGCGCTATGGCGCCGCCGTGGTGGTGATGGCGTTCGACGAAGCCGGCCAGGCCGACACCGAGGCGCGCAAGAAAGAAATCTGCAAGCGCTCCTACGACATCCTGGTCAATGAAGTCGGCTTCCCGCCGGAAGACATCATCTTCGACCCGAATATCTTCGCGGTCGCCACCGGCATCGAGGAGCACAACAACTATGCCGTCGACTTCATCAACGCCTGCGCCTATATCCGTGACGAGCTGCCCTATGCGCTGACCTCCGGTGGCGTGTCCAACGTGTCGTTCTCGTTCCGCGGCAACAACCCGGTGCGCGAGGCGATCCACTCGGTGTTCCTGCTGTATGCGATCCGCAACGGCCTGACCATGGGCATCGTCAACGCCGGCCAGTTGGAGATCTACGACCAGATCCCGGCCGAGCTGCGCGATGCAGTGGAAGACGTGGTGCTCAACCGCACCCCGGACGGCACCGACGCCCTCCTCGCCATTGCCGACAAGTACAAGGGCGACGGCAGCGTCAAGGAAGCCGAGACCGAAGAGTGGCGCGGCTGGGACGTCAACAAGCGCCTGGAACATGCGCTGGTCAAGGGCATCACTACCCATATCGTTGAGGACACCGAGGAGTCGCGCCTGTCGTTCGCGCGCCCGATCGAAGTGATCGAAGGCCCGCTGATGTCGGGCATGAACATCGTTGGCGACCTGTTCGGCGCCGGCAAGATGTTCCTGCCACAAGTGGTGAAATCGGCCCGGGTGATGAAACAGGCCGTGGCCCACCTGATCCCGTTCATCGAGCTGGAGAAAGGCGACAAGCCGGAGGCCAAGGGCAAGATCCTGATGGCCACGGTCAAGGGCGACGTGCACGACATTGGCAAGAACATCGTCGGCGTGGTGCTCGGGTGCAACGGCTATGACATCGTCGACCTCGGCGTGATGGTGCCGGCGGAGAAGATCCTGCAGGTCGCCAAAGAGCAGAAGTGCGACATTATCGGTCTGTCCGGCCTGATCACGCCGTCCCTGGATGAGATGGTGCACGTGGCCCGCGAGATGCAGCGCCAGGACTTCCACCTGCCGCTGATGATCGGTGGCGCCACCACCTCCAAGGCGCATACGGCGGTGAAGATCGAGCCCAAGTACAGCAATGACGCGGTGATCTACGTCACCGATGCCTCCCGTGCCGTGGGCGTGGCCACCCAGCTGCTGTCCAAGGAACTGAAGGCCGGTTTCGTCGAGAAGACCCGCCTGGAATACATCGACGTGCGCGAGCGCACCTCCAACCGCAGCGCCCGCACTGAGCGCCTGAGCTACCCGGCGGCCATCGCCAAGAAGCCGCAGTTCGACTGGAGCAGCTACACCCCGGTGGTGCCGACCTTTACCGGCGCCAAAGTGCTGGACAATATCGACCTCAACGTCCTGGCCGAGTACATCGACTGGACACCGTTCTTCATCTCCTGGGACCTGGCCGGCAAATTCCCGCGCATCCTTGACGACGAAGTGGTGGGTGAAGCCGCCACCGCGCTGTACGCCGACGCCCGGGAAATGCTCAGGAAGCTGATCGACGAAAAACTCATCAGCGCCCGCGCCGTGTTCGGTTTCTGGCCGACCAACCAGGTGCAGGACGATGACCTGGAAGTCTACGGTGACGACGGCCAGCCGATTGCCAAATTGCATCACCTGCGCCAGCAGATCATCAAGACCGACGGCAAGCCGAACTTCTCCCTGGCCGACTTCGTCGCGCCTAAAGACAGTGGCGTGACCGACTACATCGGTGGCTTTATCACCACCGCCGGCATCGGCGCCGAGGAAGTGGCCAAGGCCTACCAGGACGCCGGCGACGACTACAACTCGATCATGGTCAAGGCCCTCGCCGACCGCCTCGCCGAAGCCTGCGCCGAATGGCTGCACCAGCAAGTGCGCAAGCATTATTGGGGCTACGCCAGGGACGAGCAACTGGACAACGACGCGCTGATCAAGGAGCAGTACAGCGGCATCCGCCCTGCCCCCGGCTACCCGGCGTGCCCGGATCACACTGAAAAAGCCCAGCTGTTCCAGCTGCTGGACCCCGAAGCCCGCGAAATGCATGCAGGGCGCAGCGGTGTTTTTCTTACCGAGCACTACGCGATGTTCCCGGCGGCAGCGGTCAGCGGCTGGTATTTTGCCCACCCGCAGGCACAGTATTTTGCGGTGGGCAAAGTCGACAAGGATCAGGTTGCCAGCTACACCGCGCGCAAGGGCCAGGACCTGAGCGTGACGGAGCGCTGGCTGGCGCCGAACCTGGGCTACGACAACTGACGGCCTGCCCGGCTCGTCACTGCCGCGACGACGGACCCGGCTGTGGCGACGCCGGGCCTGGCTGTGGTAACGCCGCGCCTGCGGCCTGCAACGCCTCGACCTCTCTGCGCGACAACTCCAGCAGCAGACTCACCCGTGCGCCAGTTCGTTTAGCGGCCAAGTCGAACAGTTCGTCATAGTAGGACTTCTCGCTATCGGTGTTCGGCTTCCTGTCCTCATACTTGGTCTCCAACTCCTCATGACCCGCGACAGCATTGCTCTGCAGGGTCTGAAACTCATCGGGGTAGCGTTCCTCCAGGTATTTGACCCAATAGTCGCGGGCAACCAGGCTGTCATAGAACGCATCGGACGCTTCGGCCGCAAGCACCCGGGCACGGGTCTTGGTCACCAACTGCCCGCTGATCGGTCGAGCATAGGTCATGTGCCTGGGTTGACCCGGCAGCTCAAGCCCGTCGGGCCAGCCACGCGTCATGCCGATCCGGTATTGCAGCCTCACTTCGGCCCGGTCCAGTCCTTCGGCCTTGGTCTCGGCCAATGAATCTACCCGGTCCAAGCGGAACAATTGCCGGGACAATTCCAGCAGGCGTTGGCCCCTTGTTTGCAAGTCGAGCGTCGGAACCGTACTCAGCACATTCGATTCGAACACCAGCACTTCCATTGAGCTGAACGTGAGGATGCGTCCGTCGATACAGGTGCCGTGGGTTTCAGAGGCCACGAACAACAACTCGCGCATCTGCGCATCGCCGGCAGCCGCCTCGATCACCGTCCATACCCGCCGGGTCAGATCAGCCGCCACATACCGGTACTCATCGGTATCGCGCAGTCGTTCGAGCAGATGGAAAAACCGCTCATGGCCCGGCTCATCGACCAATTGCTGCCACAACTGCCGCCTGGAGGCGGCCAGGTCCTGCGGCGAGTGTGCCAGCCACGACGTCAACACCGTCTCCCCTGTATCTCCAACCGGATCAAGAATAACTTCCAGCGGTTGGTAATCATCGTCGTCATACCGATGGGCTTCCCCCTCAAACCCTTCAATCCATCCGTCGATCTCGCTCCTGCTCCACCCCATCACATCGCCCGTGCCATACCCCCTTAGCCGTTCGAAACTTTCAAGTGAAAGGGCCCCATTTTCGGACAGGTCGGTGCCCTGTACCAGTGCGTCGTGGCTGCCATCGAGCAATTCGTCGGGAAATGCTTCCAGGTGATTGCCGCACAGGTTCAGCGTGCGCAGACTCGGCGCATCCAATGCGCCAGCTGGCCAGTTCGCAAGGCGATTGTACCTGAGGTCCAGTTGCTCAAGCCGAGTGAAGGCCTCGGTGCTGAACTCGCGCAGGTCATTTCTGGACAGGTCCAACCGGCGCAAGTGATCGCCCCCCACTTGACGATACAAAGGCTGAGGATCGCTGATGGCATTGGAAGCCAGCTCCAGCTCCTCAAGCTGAGTCATGAGCGCCACGGCTTCAGGAACGGCGTCAAGGCTGTTACCACTGAGCACCAGTTTGCGCAACGCGGGGAAACTGAGGAGAAAACCTTCGGCGCCCGACACGGTGCACTGCACACCGGTTAAGTTCAGCGTATGCACATTATTGAACTGCAGCGTCAGGGCGGGCAGGTCACGGGCTTGCAGGCCGTGCAGGCTCAACGCATAACCGTCTTCGGCTGACACACCGGTTTGAAAGCACTCAACGATATTGAGCGCGATCCGTCGACGTTGGTCGGCCATCTGGCTGAAGTCGGCAAGATCGGTATCGGCCAATTCGTATTTATACAGCCAGCCGTTCAGCTGGCGCGTCAAAGACCTGTATTCCTCGTGAAAAGTAGTCAGCAGGCTATCAATCTGTGAGTCACTCATGCCGGCCTCGCGCAGTTTCTCGAACCATTGCCGCGCGCTTTGTTCAGTCATCGATGGGCTCACCTGCTGCAGTCGTGGGGCAAACCCCTCAGCCCCTTCGGCCACTGCAATCGGCTCAGGCAATGGCAACAGATAACGGGTCATCGTCATGGCTGTTTCCTGCGGGGGAAACACCTGCTGTACATGTTGCGCTTCAAAACCTGCCAATGCGCCGGCCGGTAAGCCCTGGGCGCTCTCGACCCGCTCGCGCGCAGCCGCCAGCGCAGCCTCACCCGAGGCACTGAAGGGATTCCCTGCCACGTTGGTTTTCATCAGGATCGTATCGTTGGCCAACACCTGGGGCGGCAAGGTCACCAGCGCATTGTCCCGCAGGTCCAGCCAGGCCAATTGCGGCAGACTCTCTGCGCCGCTCGGCCAGGTCTGCAAGGTTGAACCGCGCATATTCAGGGCCTTGAGCTGCGTCAACGCGCTCACATCAAGGCCTTCGAGCGGCGTGTTGCTACGGCTCAAATCCAGCAGTTCCAGGCTGCCCAGCTCATTGAGCTGTGCCTGCAGTGCCGGCATTACCAGGCTGTTATCGGCCATGTCGAGCCGGGTCAAGCCGGGAAGATCGCCAGCACCAATGGGTATTTCAGTCAAGCCAAGCCCGTTGAGTTCCAAAGATTGCACGCCGCTGAATGTACCGATGAACGCGCGCGTCTGCTCGGGCGTTTCCCCCACCCAGTTCATGCGTAACGTGCGTACATGAGCAAAACTGCCTGCCGGTAACTGGGGCAGCTCAACGGTGCTCACTTGCCCCCCAGAGCCCATCAGTGGATACACCGGTCCTGGTAATTCGAGCACTGACGCCTTGCCCGCTATGCCATATCGTTCACCCACCGCCTCCCACCAATTGGCTTGAAGCTCGGTCAGCAGATGCGCACTCGGTCCCTCCTGCCATCGCCCGGACCGCAACCTCATCTGCCGCCCGGTCTTATTGAACGGCGGGTAGTAGAACGTCTCGAAAATGTTGGCGTACTGATCGCTAAGGCCGTCAATCAGGGCCATCCGTGCCTCTGGGGTTTTCGCGGCGGCCATTATTTTTTCATTCAGTGCGTCAGCCAAAACACTACTGCTACTCAGGGAGGCCAACTCCCCCTTGGCATAGCTACTGACCATCTGGTGCAAATCAACCAGGTGCCCGAGCTCGCCCTGATAAGCGCTGACGTACTCAAACGCCGGTCGGAAGGTTTCCCGGGTGAACTTCGACCAGTCCATCGACAGCCCCGCCCACAGTCGCTCATGCCCGCTATACAGCGTGTCAGGCAGAGCGCCGATTGAGGTACGGCTCAAATCGAGACGCTCCAGATGAGGCAGGTTCTCGACATTGGTCGGCCACTGGGAAAGGCCTAGAGGCGCGTCGATTTTCAACCGTCGCAACTGCGTCAACGCGGACACGTCAAGGGGTTTGAGTGCGTCCATGGAGAAGCCGCGGTATTCGATATGCAACGCCTCCAGCGAAGTCAAGGTATTGAGCCTTGGGAGAAACTCCGGCGCCAGGTGCTGCGCTGCCGAACTGAACGTCAGGCTTTTGAGACTGGTCATCCTGGAGACCGCCGGGGGCAGTGTCGTCAGCGATGATCGGGCCGTCTGGAAGAACGACCCCCAAGATTGGGACATATCGCCAATCGACAGCGTCTGCACTTCAGGAAACCGCACGAGGAAAGCGTCAACCGCAGCATCGTTCATCGCCCTTCCGAGTATTGTCAAATCACGAATATGGGAAAAATCGGCCGTCAAGGGCGGCAGATGCTCTTCAATATAGAGATGCAAGCGATCGGCGCCAGCCACCTTTCCTGCCAGCGGCTCCATCCGCCAGGCCTCCTTCAACTGATGTGCCAAGCGGGCTTTTTCATTGAAGAGGGTAGAGCCGGCAGCCGTGCCGCCCTGGGTACCGGCCCACTCGTCGAGTGTCGTCACCAGCGTGTCGTATTCACTCTGACGGTTTCGCAGATAGTTGTAGATTGCCCTGCTGTCCTTGCCCTGCGCTCGCAGGCGTCGGATATAGTCCGCGGCCGGTTCCTCGCTCAAGCCATACAGATCCTGCACGCGTGACTCAAGGCTCGGGCCCAGGCCCGCACCTCGTCCGCTGGCGTAATAGCCCAGCAACTTGTCCTTGACCCGTACAGGCGGTTTGAACCCTGTGCGCTGCGGCTCCAGCAGCCGTACTGTCTGGTTACGATAAAGGTCTGCGGACTCGATGATCTTGTCGCGCAGCAGCGCGTTTTGACTCACATCCGGCACACCCAGGCCCTGACGCACCTCATCGGGCATGGCATGCATGAGCGAGGCATAAAAGTTATCGCCCTGGGTGGGCAGGCTGTTGAGTTCTTCTCCACGCTCATTGAGCGCCTGGAAGCGCGGGCCTTTTTTCACCAGGTACTTCTTGTTTCGGGCCGTATCACTGCCAATGCTGTCCAGCAGCACGCCACTGTCAGTGTCTTCGCGTACTTCCAGGCGCAAGGTGTCCGGCCAACCGGGCAGTTTCTCGAGGGTGTGCAGCGCCAGCCGACGGCTGTCCGCCGAGGCCATGGTTTCGCTGCGTAAACCGGCATACGCCCGCGTCTGTCGCCCTTGAAGCGCGTACCAGCGCGCTTCCTCGAGCATGGTCAAAGGCGCCCGGCGCGTCGCTTCCAGACGTTTGAGGTCAAGCGCGGCAGCGTGGGCCAGGGTGTCCTCGGCGGCAGCTTCGCTGAGCCCGGGACAGATACGTTGCAGCAGTTTGACCTGGCTGTCCGGTGGCTCGGTACCCGCGTAAATGCTGTCAAAAATATCCGGTTTGCGGGCCTGGGCATACTCGGCGAGTTGCTTGCTGAACTCCTGCGGCCGCAGATCACGTAGGCGAGCACCTTCGCCGCCCAGCAGACGGGTCACCTGCGCTTCATCCAGCGCGGCCAGAATCACCGAGGGCAGTTTCCCGCCCAGTACATCGGCGCGGGTGACCCGGATCGGCGCCTGCGCAACCGCTCCACGCGCCAGGCGACCAGAGCCATACTTCACCGAGTCGCCAGCGAATTCAGGCCCTTCGAATACCTCCAGTACCCGGGTCCTTGGCCAACGTGGCATCTCGGTGACCAAAGGCAGGGCAAATAAATAACGGTCGTCGATCGGTTGACTGCCCCGCAACTGCGCGATCACCTGCGAACTGTCTGCGTCGGCCTTGAACAGGCGCATGGCGTCCAGCAGTTCCGGCGGCGGAGCCGCGAGGTCCGTGTGCATCTTACGCAAGGCACTGTCGCTCACCCCGCTGACATCCGCGATCTTGAGCAACTCGGCATCGGAAAACGCTTCGGTTTCATGCCCCATGCGCCGCAACAGCGTCAAGCGGTCCCACTCGGCAGGTCGCTCGAGGGTATGACGCCAGGCCCCCCGGGCGTTGCTTTGCAGAATCGGCTGGTACACCTCGGAGCGGGTCGGGTGCTTGATCCGCCACTGCTTGATCGACTCATCGAAAACCTGCTCATAAACCTGACCACCCTGGCGAACATAGGTCTTGCCATCGAGCGTGTATTGGCCCCTCGCATTGGGCCCTGACGCCGCCTCCAGCGTCACGGGGCTTTCATAGCCGGTCAAATCCGGCTTCCACAGGCGCATCTCGCCATTGGGCAGGGTCACGGGACTGAGGTTTTCGATGACCGGTTCAACCTTGACAGCCCGGAATTTGCTCACCGCCACTCCCACACCGGCCATGACGGCGATCTGGGCGAGATTTTCCGCCACATCCACCAGATGCGCCTTGGCCGCCCGTTTATCACCCTCGGCCCAGTCGGCCACACCTTCGATGGTCTCCGAGAGCAATTGCTCAGCCATCACTGCCAGCATGACTTCACCCAACACGGGCACGAACATGGAGATTGCGTTGAGCGCCAGCATGCCGATTTCGAACAGGTGCGCCAGTTTGGCCTCGCGCGCCTTGGCATCCACGTCAGCGGTAGGCACCGCATGGGCACGGGCGTCGGCCAGGACCTTGTCACGGTGCTTTTCATACAGGAAGGGCCAAAGGTCGAGCAGCCCGGAAAAGGTGCCTGTACCGCGGTAAGGCATCAAGTTACCGGGCGCCAGGTAAGGGTCGCTTACCGGCTCCATCTTCGCCGGCTTTTCAGGGGGCAGTTCTTTGATACGAGTGATCGACGACAATCCGGACACGAACTCCACGACCGATCGCCAGGGCGAGGTCAATGGCCCACTCGGAGAATCGGCAGACTTTTGCGTGAACTGGCTGAAATAGTAAGGCCTCTGATCATAGGGCAGGAACTGACTGAAAAACTTCTGGTATGCCGTTGGCGCGGGGTCGTCAGCTGCCATGCCCGCACGGTCAGTGAACTGGCGCTCCAACTCGTCGCGCATGCCTTGGCGGGAGGTATAGCGTTTGAGTGGGTGAGCCGGGTCATTGGGGATGTAGAGGATCAACTCGTCGCTGTACCGATCACCGATCGAAAAATAGACGCAGCCCGTCAGCCTTTTTTTCATCAGGCTCATGTCGAGAAGCCAGACCCGCTTGCTGCCGATCGTGGGATAAACGTTACCGTTGATCACCGAAAGGATCATGGTGTGATCCGCAGGCTCGATATCCCCACTTACCACGGCGTTGTCGGCGGCCGCCTTCATGGCCGCCTTCTGGCTGGCGATGAAGTGCTGCTGGAGAGGTGGTTCAGGGCGTGTGTCGACCGGGGCAAAGAACGACTTCAGGTAAGTCTGGTACTGCGCGCCAATATCAAGGTTGCGGCACAGGGTCATGAACTGGCTGACCGTCAGGCCCAGGGTGGCCGACTCAAAGGTGCCAGGTGTGTCGGTCTCCAGCACAAACCTTGAGCTCTTGTGGTAAGCGCCAGACTTGCACTCCCAGGCTTCGAAGTTGTGTTGAGCCGCCTGCAGCATCGACAGTTTCAGGACTTCGAACGAGGCGAGTTCCACTTCGGCAACACTGATCTGCAGTGGTCGGCGCAGACAGAGGAAGGTCTTGTCGACATCGGCCTGCACCTGGTACTGGTCTTTCAACGCCTTGAGCAGCAAAGGCCTGGTGAATGCGTCGACGTCCTTGAACGTCGCCATGGTTGTGTCCAATTGGACCTGGGCAACCGTGCTGGCTTTGAAGCTTGCGTTGATGCTGTCGCGCTGTGCAGGCGTGGCGTCCTTGTACCATTGCGGCAATACCGGGACGGTGTCTTTGAGCGCCAACCGACGGGCAGGCGTTGCCTCGACCAGCCATTGGGGTACGGCCTTTTCGATAAAGTCGCCGTGAATACTCAAAGTCGCTGCGCGCGGCTTGTCAACGGCGGAACCAGGGGATGAATCCGGCATGGTGTCACTCCTTTGAAATGGAATGACAGAACATCACGGGGCTCAAGGTGCCAGGTGGTGCATATATGGTCGGCACCGCATGCGAGCGGTCGCCGCCTCGGACCTGTTCGCGGTATCCGAATACCGCACCGCCAATGGCGAAAGTCGATTTCCTGATGGCCTCTCCATCATCGACTTCAGGACAGGAAAGGACTTCGTCATGCCCACCCCAAACACCTCCACGCCTCTGGGCCAATTACCTGCCCAGGCGGTCCATCAACGCTTCGCCACGCGCCCGGCCTTATACTCAGTGGTATTCAATGCGCTGCGCAGCCGCCTTCTGGAGCGCTACCCGTCCCTGGAGCTGGACCTGCTCGCGGTCAAGCTGGCCAGCCCAACCCCCTCCGGCGCTTATACCTACAGACCGCTGATGGAAGTCGCTATCGCGCAGGTACTGGACCCGCAACTGCTCGACTGGCGCTCAAAGCGCGAGCTGCCGTACTACCTGACGCAACGGCCGCCTGCAATCCTCAAGCCTGCAGCGCTACCCCTTATTGACATGCAGGTCGTCGCGGGCATCGTCGACCAGGTGCGCGCTTCGCTGTACCTGCATTTCCAGCACGACCTGGCTGATTACTGGAGCGCCATCGACAGCCACGTCCGCAGTCGCTGGCAATGGCTGAGCGAGTTTCTCAACGGCCAAATGACTGCCGCAGCGGCCGGTCAATCAAGCCTGGGCAAAAACCAGCAGGACATGCTGACAGCCGTCGCCACCTGGCCGGTGCGAGTCGAGCGCCTGCCCCACTCATCCCCCACCACCTATGCCTATTTCATTGAAAGCACACTGTCCAAAGGCGCAGAAGAAACACGTCTGCTGACCCCGGACCTGTTGTTGGTACGCGATCAAACCGTTCTGCTGTACAGCGTGGACGGCGTGATTGAGGCGTTTGCCTCCATCGAGGACTTCAGTGAAGCCTGGGGCGCCAGGATGCAGCGCCAATTCCAGTTTGACCACCTCACCTGGAGACGCAACGAGCCTGATGGCAACGTGTTCGAACAACAGGCCGGCCTGATCCTCAATCAGCAGCTGGAAGATCTCGCGGCGCTGACGTTCCAGGGCCAGGACGAAAAAACGCTTGAGCAACGCCTGAACACGTTCACGGACCCGGCGGTTTTCTTTACCCAGGTCAAGACACCTGCGGCCCCGTCCCTGCAGAAGATAGTCGACCAACTGCCTGAATGGCTCACGCAAGCCAGCGCCGATGATCGTTTTGCCTACCACAGGCACCAACAGGACATGGCAAGCGTGCTGCGACAGAACCAGGGGCGCTCGTTCGACGAGGGCATTGAAAACATCCACAGCTTCAGCCGCGCTGCATTGCGCAAGCAGATGCAAATCGATCATGGCGATTTCGACCCCGACGAGGTGGTACTGGACTTTTCCGTCGCTGCCGGCTATCCGGGAGGCGCCGGTATTATCGACCATGTGCACATGTCGCTGACGCAACTGGCCCTGAAGAACCTGGCCGGCAAACCCAAAGGAACCCTGAAGCTCTCGACCAAGGGCGCCCAGGCGCTGCCGACATGGCTTGACGAAAACTACCTGCTGGGCAGCACCGGCCTGATTCAGCGTGTCGACATAGGCAGCACCTACCCTCAAAAAATCAAGGACCTGCTGCTGTCCGACAGTGCCGACGCGCGGCGTCGGGAAACGCTGTTTACTCGCGAACTCAAGGTCAAGCTGCCGAGGCAGGCACTGGAATACAAGATCCGACAGCAGCATGGCATCACCGTGACGGGTTATCGCTATGTGAAAGCGTTGATGGGCGAGATGCCCTCCGACCGGCTTGTCGATGGACATGAAATCGTCCTGCGCCCCCTGGCCTTGTGTCGCAAGCCCGGTGCCCAGCCCGATGAAGTCAACAACGCGTTTATCATCGAACCCAAAGATGCCAGTGCTGGCCCGCACCTGCTGTATCAGCCGCTGTATACCGACTGTCTGCATGAATACCCGACACGCCAGGCACTGCTGGACGCGCTGGCCGAACCCGGCGAGTTGCAAGACAGCGTGCTGACCTGGCTGACCGACAAGGCCCGTCCGATCTACGACCACAACGGCATCAAAGAACCCCACCTCATCCGCTTCCTGCCGGGGGATGAGTTCAGCCCGCCCCGGCAACCTGTTTCCGCAAGCCTGGCGATCGATGAAGGCGCTGGAGAGTGGCTTCAATCACAGGTCAACGGCCGACTGCTGAACCATTTATATGGCAGCACCGCACGGGCACTGGTCGACCTGGCTGATCGCGAGTCGGTTTCCAACAGCGAGAGCCGCTGGGCCATCGCGATGGAAGGCGCCTGGTTGCTGTTCAATACCTTGCTGTTGCCATTGGTACAGGGACCCGCCATGTTGGTGGGTTGGTTCATGGTGCTGGTCGCCAGCCTGGAGCAGGATCTGGCAGGTCTGGACAGCGACGACCCGACTACCCGTGAACTGGCGTTGATCGATCTGTTGCTCAACACCGCGATGGTGCTGTTGCATGCTGCCACGCCGTCGGGCAGGCCGAGCCAACCGTTGCCGGAGCGCGCAGCAGTCGATCGCGGGCTGCACCTGGCGGCTTGGCGGCGCCCGGTTGGGCTGCCCTACTCACCCGGCACCACTGCGGTGCGTCATGGCGCCGTGTCGTTACCCGGTGAACCCCCGGCCTCCGGCCACACTGCGCTGGACTTCAGCCGCTCACTGGCCAGCCCCCAGGCCAGTGCGAAACTGTTCAAGGCGCTGAGCGACGTCCACGTTCCCTGGCCCGACGACCTGCCAATCGCTCAGGCAAGCGGCCCACTCCAGGGGCTGTACCTAATCAACGGCACCTGGCATGCCAGCGTCGGCGGGCTGCTGTTTCAGGTCAGCGTCGTGCCGGGGTTCGGCGAGGTGTATGTGGTTCATCCGCAACATCCGCAGCATCCCGGTTTCAAATTGGTCAGCGATGGCCAAGGGCACTGGCGTCTGGACCGAGGAGCACGGCTGGAGGGGGGCATGCCCCGGGAGCGCTTGAGTAAACGCGACCACGACCGTAATGAGCGATTGAAGGTGCTGAACGGTGAATTGAAGCAGCTCAACACACAAGTCGTACAATCGATGGGCCCTTCCATCAGGCGCAAAGCAGCAATGGATGATGCCCGTAAAAACCTGATCAAACAGAGAGAAGGCCTGAGAAAGGATTGGTTACTGCTCGCCACGCACATCACCGTTCCAGGCCTGCGCGAAAAAATCGTGGAGCGCCATGAGCAACGGCGACTTGCCACGGCAATCGCAAGGGCGCGGTGGAATGCAGCGCTCGATATCTATCTGGAAGACGCACAGGCCTCGATGGTCACCATGCAAAAGATCGCCGCCAAAGCCGAAGCACTGATGGAAGCCGACAGAAGCGAACCTGCATACGAAAGGCGACGCAATATCGCGGTCAAATCCATGTACGACGCCTCGGGCGCCCACTACGAGATCCTGCTGCAAAAACTCCTGGACACCCTTGAAACCGAGCGCGGTGAGAGCGCAAGTGAACTCGCTGAGCGCTCCAATAGCCAACTCGCCCAAAACATTGCAGACGCCTACCAGGAAATTCTCGCCATCAGGAAAGAGCAAATAGCCTTGCTCAAACAAATGCTGGAGCCGGCAGGGAAAATGGAGACGCTTCTGGAACAGGCATCCCCGGTACTGCGTCAGTTTTTATTGCATGAAAGGCCCGCCGACCAATACATCTCCACGATCACCATAAAACAACACAGGTTGATATTTCTTATCGACCTGGTCCTCGACCTCAGCCACCCCTCCCGAAGCCTGACCGAATTTCCTTTTGTACGCGACCTCAACGACCCGCAGACGGCAGTCAGCGTACTGGCGCATACCGAAATGCGTACGACCTCCGGCTACTCCCGAGCGGAACAGATTGACGTGCTCAAGAATGTGCTCGAACGCTATGAACGACTGGAAAACGCGGTCAAGTCATTGGGAGAACAGGGCTCCAATTTCGTGCGGGAAGACTACCGAGACGAATTTCTGGAAGGTTTGGCCGCGGCGCGATCCAGCCTGGATACCCAACTGGCCAACTTGATTCTGGTGGACGAAGGGTTCGCTCCGGCGGGCCTCCTCGACAAACCCATCCGGCACAAGTCTGCCAACCGACGGGTGATCAAAACCCTGGACAGCAAGAGCGTAGTGGGCGAGTTGCGCCAGGGTCGGGCCGATACCCCCGGCAACGTGGTTGACGTAACCGACCCTCTCACCGGCGAAACCGTCGCCAGTTACCACGAACACGCCGACAGCGGCTTCTGGCAGGTGATCAAGCCTGCGAGTGCGGCGCGAGTGCCTGCGCCTGCGCCGGTACGTCGCTCCCTGAAGACCATCAAGGCACAAGCGCTCACCATCAGGAGTGAGCGAGTCGGGATTGAACGCAGCATTGAATACCAACAGAAAAAACTCTCGCAGGGCCTGCGCGCCGAAAGCATCAACCCTCGAGAGTGGGAAGTCATGCTGACCCAACACGCAGAAAAATTCGACGCCCTGGCTGAAGAGCTCAAACGCGACCGGCCCGAGGAGGCAGCCGCCAAGGCGTTGCGCGACGAATACCTTGAAGAGGCCCGCACCGTTAACCGCCTGGCCCACAAGCTGTGCAGCCAGGGGTATAAGCTTCAGCGCCCCAACGCCTCGAAC
The DNA here is from genome assembly GCF_900004785.1 of Pseudomonas sp. 28 E 9. Lineage (NCBI taxonomy): Bacteria > Pseudomonadati > Pseudomonadota > Gammaproteobacteria > Pseudomonadales > Pseudomonadaceae > Pseudomonas > Pseudomonas sp. 28 E 9. Next base: position 98,875 of record NZ_CVTK01000042.1, read on the forward strand.
ATCGCCTATTTGTGGAAACACGGTTTTGTCGATATCAACCTGCGGCGCGAGCGCTTTCAACTGCTGGCCGGTGACTATCTCACTGAGTACGCGATCCGCGACACGGACAAAATCCGCGCCGCAATGCCGCTCGAAGACGCCGACCTGTGGTACGCCCACTTCCATTACCCGGCCATCGACACATCGCCTCTGGAACCCACTTTCGGCCATCTGAAAACCAAGGCAGAGCGTCGGTTTACGCGCCGCGAACTGATCGAACAGGCGCGTGCCGACAACCGCGCAGTGGTCAATCTGGATAAAGCCGAGATCAAAGCCCCGTTGGACCGAGAGTTGTTCCTCGGGCTGGAGGTGCTGGCGTGAGATAGCCAAAGGATTGTCTATGCTGTGTAGGACAACCTGGCTGACGAGGGCGCTATGGACGATCCCATCGATAACAAACCACCGACCTTCTGGCAGATGCTGCACAGCGTGGTCGCGGCGGCCTTCGGTGTGCAGAGCGGCAAGAACCGCGCCCGCGATTTCACCCACGGCAAGCCCAGCCATTTTGTAGCGCTGGGCATTCTGTTCACGCTGGTATTTGCCTTGACCTTGTTCGGTATCGTCAAGCTGGTGCTGCACTTCGCCGGGGTGTGATGCAGCGGCCACGTGCAGCGCGGTCAACGCCCCTTGTTCACTGGTGGCTGACCCAGAACACGGCGGTTCCGACCACCAGGATGATCAGGAACAAAATCGCCCACGCATCCACGGTACTGTCAGGTTTACGCACTTTGGTGGAATTGCTCATCGCATCGCCTCTTGTCGGTTTTATAGGTGACTGCATCACGGCTCAACGACAGTAAAGATCATGATTGCCCGCATGACAAATGTGGGTATCGTGATAACGGTTCTCATTAGTCAGTTTGGTTATTTACATATACCCAAACATCACTTTTGCGCATATACGCAAACTGGTATCGTGCGCCGGCTCCGTTGGGAGTGCGCGGCCGTGCGCGCAGATTTGCCGAGAACAGGACCTATATGTACGTATACGACGAATACGATCAGCGCATCATCGAGGACCGCGTCAAGCAGTTCCGTGATCAGACCCGACGCTACTTAGCAGGTGAACTGAGCGAAGAAGAGTTCCGCCCTCTGCGCCTGCAAAATGGCCTTTATGTTCAGCGCTTTGCGCCGATGCTGCGGGTGGCCGTGCCCTACGGCCAACTGACTTCGCGCCAGGCGCGGATGATGGCCAAGATTGCCCGCGACTTCGACAAAGGCTATGCCCACATCAGTACCCGCCAGAACGTACAGTTCAACTGGCCGGCCCTGGAAGACGTGCCGGACATCCTGGCTGAACTGGCCACCGTGCAGATGCACGCCATTCAGACCAGCGGTAACTGCCTGCGCAACGTGACCACCGACCAGTTTGCCGGCGTCGCCGCCGACGAGTTGATCGACCCACGGCCGTGGTGCGAAATCGTCCGCCAGTGGACCACCTTCCACCCGGAATTCGCCTACCTGCCGCGCAAGTTCAAGATCGCCATCAATGGCTCGACCTCGGACCGCGCCGCCATCGAAGTGCACGATATCGGCCTTGAGCCGGTGCACAACGCTGCCGGCGAGCTGGGTTTCCGCGTGCTGGTCGGCGGTGGCCTGGGCCGTACGCCGGTGGTCGGTGCGTTCATCAACGAGTTCCTGCCGTGGCAGGACCTGTTGAGCTACCTCGATGCCATCCTGCGGGTCTACAACCGCTATGGTCGTCGTGACAACAAATACAAGGCCCGGATCAAGATCCTGGTCAAGGCGCTGACCCCTGAGGTATTCGCCCAGAAGGTCGACGCCGAAATGGAACACCTGCGCGGCGGCCAGACCACCCTGACCGAAGCCGAAGTGCATCGCGTCGCCAAGCACTTCGTCGACCCTGAGTACAAGGCTTTGGCCAACCAGGACGCCGAGCTGGCCGCACTCGACCAACAGCATCCGGGCTTTGCCCGCTGGCGTACGCGCAACACCCTGGCGCACAAACAGCCGGGCTACGTGGCGGTGACCCTATCGCTCAAGCCTACCGGTGTGGCCCCTGGCGACATCACCGACAAGCAGCTGGACGCCGTCGCCGACCTGGCCGAACGCTACAGCTTCGGCCAACTGCGCACGTCCCACGAGCAGAACATCATTCTTGCGGACGTCGAGCAGAGCCAGCTGTTCACCCTGTGGGGCGAGCTGCGCGAAGGTGGTTTTGCCACGCCGAACATCGGCCTGTTGACCGATATCATCTGCTGCCCGGGCGGCGATTTCTGCTCCCTGGCCAACGCCAAGTCGATCCCGATTGCCGAATCGATCCAGCGCCGTTTCGACGACCTGGACTACCTGTTCGACATCGGCGAGCTGGACCTGAACATTTCCGGTTGCATGAACGCCTGTGGTCACCACCACGTCGGCCACATCGGCATCCTGGGCGTGGACAAGAAAGGCGAAGAATTCTACCAAGTGTCCCTGGGTGGCAGCGCCAGCCGCGATGCGAGCCTGGGCAAGATCCTCGGCCCATCCTTCGCCCAGGAAGCCATGCCCGAGGTGATCGGCAAGCTGATCGACGTCTACATCGAACAGCGCACCGAAGATGAGCGTTTCATCGACACCTACCAGCGCATCGGCATCGACCTGTTCAAGGAGCGCGTCTATGCAGCGAATCATTAAGAACAACGAAGTCCTCGACGAAACCTGGCACCTGCTGCCCAAGGACGCGAGCTTCGACGGCATCTCCAACTGCGACGACCTGATCGTGCCGTTGGCGCTGTGGCGCGAACACGGCCACGCCCTCAAGGCCCGCGACGGCGGCCTGGGCGTATGGCTGGATGCCGATGAAGAAGCCGAAGAAATCGGTGAAGACGTCGAGCATTTCCAGGTCATCGCCCTGAACTTCCCGGCCTTCACCGACGGGCGCAACTACTCCAACGCGCGCCTGCTGCGTGAACGTTATGGGTACAAAGGCGAATTGCGCGCGATTGGCGATGTGCTGCGCGACCAGCTGTTCTACCTGCGCCGCTGCGGGTTCGATGCCTTCGCCTTGCGCGCCGACAAAGACCCGTACGAAGCGCTGGAAAGCCTCAAGGACTTTTCGGTGACCTACCAGGCGGCAACGGACGAGCCGCTACCACTGTTCCGCCGCCGCTGAGCCCCAACTGTAGGAGCGAGCTTGCTCGCGAAAAACCTCAACGATAACGCGTGCTTCCTGAATGAACGCGGCGCCTGTGAGTTTTTCGCGAGCAAGCTCGCTCCTACAAGGATGGCAGCTTAATCGAGGCCAGCACCTGCTTCTGCCCCATGGAACAAGGCACGCCTTCCGGCTGCGCCCGCACCGCATCAATCACACCCAGCAACTGCGCCTTGCTATGGGCCAACTGCGCCTGCATCACCTCGATCTGCGCCACCTTGCGCTCCAATGCCTCGATCAACTCATCACGCTTGTGCTCCCCCGGCGCGGGCATCAACGCCTTGAGTTCCTGCAAGGTAAAGCCGGCCTGCTGCGCGCTCTGGATCAATTGCAGCGTCTGCAGCGCCTCAGGGGCATAGCGCCGATAACCATTGGCCTGGCGCCCGACCTGACTGATCAACCCCTCAGCCTCATAAAAGCGGATGCGTGACGCCGCCAACCCGCTCTGTTTTGCCAGCTCACCAATATTCATCGAAACGCCCGCTTGACATTAAAGTTAACTTTAAGCTTAGCCTGAGGCCTCCCCCGCTCAGGAGTCAACTCATGTCACCTTTTGAAGCTTTGCAACTGCCCAACGGCCAGGTTATTTCCAATCGCATCGCCAAGGCGGCGATGGAAGAAAATATGGCTGATCTGAATCAGGCACCGTCTCGCGAATTGAAGCAGTTGTACACGACCTGGGCCGAGGGTGAACCCGGCCTGCTGCTCACTGGCAACGTCATGGTCGACCGCCGCGCCATGACCGGCCCCGGTGGCGTTGCGCTGGAAAACGAGCAACACCTGGACAGCTTCCGCGAATGGGCCGATGTGGCGCGGGCCAAGGGCGTGCACTTCTGGGTGCAGCTCAGCCATCCGGGGCGCCAGACCATGGCCAATCTGGGCCAACAGGCACTGGCGCCGTCTGCCATCGCGCTGGACCTGGGCAGCTTTTCCAGGATGTTCGCCACGCCCAGGGCCATGACCGAAGACGACATCCAGGACGTGATCCAACGCTTCGCCACCAGCGCCCGCCTGGCCGAGAAAGCCGGGTTCACCGGGGTGCAGATCCACGGTGCCCACGGTTACCTGCTGAGTCAGTTTCTCTCACCCTTGAGCAACCATCGCACCGACCGCTGGGGCGGCTCACTGGAAAACCGCCCACGCCTGCTGCTCGAGGTGATCCACGCCGTGCGCGCCAGCGTCAGCCCATCCTTTTGCGTGGCGGTAAAACTCAACTCCGCCGACTTCCAACGCGGCGGGTTCGATGCCGCCGATGCGCGCGCCGTGGTCGAACTGCTCAACCCGCTGCCCATCGACCTGCTGGAATTGTCCGGTGGCAGCTACGAAGCGCCGGCCATGCAGGGCGAAGCACGGGACGGCCGCACCCTGGCCCGTGAGGCGTACTTCCTGGAGTTCGCCAAGGAACTGGCCACGATCGCCAGGATGCCGTTGATGGTCACCGGCGGTATCCGTCGTCTGCCCGTCGTGCAACACGTGCTCGACAGCGGCATTGCCATGGCCGGCATCGCCACCGCCCTGACCCTCGAGCCGCAACTGATCAGGCACTGGCGCGAGGGCCGCGACCTCAACCCGCAGCTCAAACCCATCGACTGGAAACGCAAACCCCTGGCCGCCCTCGCCACCCTCGCCCTGGTGCGCGACCAGATGCGCCGCCTGAGCCGCGGTCGCCTGCCCAACGCCAAGGCCGCTCCGTGGCTGGCGCTGGTGTGTGACCAGTGGTTTACCGCGCGGCGTACGCGGCAGTACCGCGCGAGCATGCGGCCTTAGCTGGCAAACGAACTACGGCATTACCTGACAGACCCGGCACTGTCGTTAACATCCCAATCAAACGCATTGAAATAGAGATACTTCTTACATCCAAGAGCCACGAAACGAAGCGAATCCGTCCGACATGACAAGTCATAAAGCCGAAGTTTCTAATAGCAGTACCTTAGAACAGGGTCTGCCTCATGTCGGAACCATACAACACCCAAGCCCCTCAACCCCGTACTGCGCCTGCGCAGCTGACCAGACCGTACACTCCGGTCTCGGTTGACATCCCTACGCTCTTGTCGGACCCCGAATTCGACATTCGCGGCGTGGCATGGAACCCCTTGTGCGATGCGGCCAGCCCCCTTATCGGGTTGGTTATTCGCCTGCGTCGCTTGGACCAGCATGACAATGTACCTGCGCTTTACCAGGCGGTGCGTAGCCATATCACTGCAATCATGGAGGAGGTCAACCAGCTCGACTACGACGCCGGCATGCTCAAGGCTTACTCCTACAGCCTTTGTTTGTTAGTGGATGAAGTGGTCATGGGTACTCCATGGGGAAGATCTTCAGAGTGGAGCCAGGACTCGCTCCTCAACGCCTTTCATCATGAAACCTGGGGCGGGGAACGATTCTTCATCGTGATGAATAACATGATTCCCGAAGCGGCCAGATACCAGCATGTGTTGGAGTTCATGTACCAATGCCTGATCACCGGCCTGAAGGGCAAATACGGTGCCCACGCCAAGGGCGATGACGAAATACAGAAGATCATCGACCAACTGCACGGCCTATTACGGCCCCTGCGCGGCGAAACGCCCAAGCGTCTGACCGACCCGCTGAAAAACGTCGCGCCGCGCAACTACCGAATCAAACGCACCTGGCCCCTGTGGACGCCATGGGCCATGGCCGCCGTGGTGCTGACGGTCGCCTACACGATCTACTCCATTCGCCTGGATGCTATCACTCAGGAAGTGCTGGTATCCCTGAACAAAATCCTCGCGATGTAGCGCCTTGTTCAGTCATAGCCGACCAGGAAGGCCGCCATGCCACGCCAAAATGACCTGCGTTTTACCTTCGAACCCTTGAAAGGCGACGCCTTCGATGTGGTGTCCTTCAGCCTTCAAGAAGGCTTGTCCCAGCCGTTCAAGCTCACCCTTGAATTAGCCAGCCACAATTGCGCTATCGACTTCAATCGCGTACTGGATCTGGCTGGGCTGTTCACCATCTGGCGTGGCGAAGCCCCCGTGCGTTACGTCCACGGCCTGGTCAGCCTGTTCACCCAGGGCGACACCGGCTTTCGCCGCACCCGTTACACCGCTGTAATCGAACCCACCCTGGCACGCTTCAACCTGCGTTCCAACTGGCGCATCTTCCAGGGCCAGGCCGTGCCCGACATCATCACCAGCGTGCTGGCCGAGCATCGGCTGACGGACATGCGCAGCGAAATCTGCTTCGATCATCAACGCCGCGACTACTGCGTACAGGCCGGCGAAACCGACCTCGATTTCATCGCCCGCCTCGCCGCCGAAGAAGGCCTGCTCTACACCTTCGAACACCGCGCCGACGGCCACACCTTCGTCCTCACCGACCGCGTCGGCGGCCTGGGCACTATCGGCACGCACAAACATTGCCCCGTGATCTACCAACCCATGGCCGGCGGCGATGCCACGGAACCGGTTTTGACCCGTTTTCACTACACCGAACAAGTACGCACCGCACGCCAGGTACAGCGCGACTACACCTTCACCCACCCGCGCTACAACCAACAGCACACCGCCACCGGCGACCAGGACCTGAACAACCAGCACAAGGACTACGAACGCTACGACTACCCCGGCCGCTACAAACGCGATATTGCCGGCAAGCCCTTCACCAAGACCCGGCTGACCGCGCTACGCAATGACGCCAAACTCGCGCACCTGGCCGGTGACGATGCACGCCTGCAACCGGGGCTGGCGTTCGATCTCAACGAGCATCCCCGCGAAGACTTCAACGACCGTTGGCGCACCATTGCCGTCACCCACGAAGGCAAACAGCACACCAGCCTGGAGGAAGAGACGTTCGGCAGCGACCACGGCACCTCTTATGAAATGACCGCCAGCGCCATCCGCTGGACCTCCGATTGGAAAGCGCCGCCACGTGACAAACCCCGCATCGACGGCCCGCAGGTCGCGACGGTGGTTGGGCCGCCAGGTGAGGAGATTTATTGCGATGAATGGGGCCGGGTCAAGGTGCAGTTCCCATGGGACCGCGCGGACAAAAACAACGATCAGAGTTCGTGCTGGATTCGTGTGGCCCAAGGCTGGGCCGGGGCGACCTGGGGCGCGATGGCGATACCGCGAGTCGGGCAGGAACTGATCATCAGCTATCTCGACGGCGACCCGGACCAGCCGATTGCCACCGGCCGTGCATACCGCGAGACCAATCTGCCGCCGTATGAACTGCCCAAACACAAAACACGCATGACCATCAAAAGCCGTACGCATAAAGGCTCTGGCTTCAATGAGCTGCGCTTTGAAGATGAACTCGGCCAGGAAGAAGTGTTTATCCATGCCGAAAAAGACAAGAACGTTCACATCAAGCACAACACCACCACTTTCGTGGGTAACGACCGAAGCGAAAAGGTCGAGCATAACGAGCGTATTGAGATCGGTCGTGACCGCAGCGAACGCGTTGGCAACGACGAGCACGTTGTGGTCGTTCAGGACGTGCATCTGGAAGTGGGCCGTGATCGAACAGACAACCTGGGGCGCAACCATCACATCAGCATTGGCGGGAATCGAGTCGAAGAAATCTCCAACAATCGACATGACAGGATTGCTGCTGACCATGACGTTCAGATTGGCGGCAACGTTGAGCAAACCGTGGGCAACCGTTACCACCTCCGGGCAGGACAACGCATTGAGCAAAAAACCCGAGTGTTCGATGTGGCGTCGGGCGAGCGCCTTGTGCTGAGAGCGCCCGGCGGCAGCATCACGATCGATGGCAATGGCATTACGCTCGATGGACTGGCCATCAGGATCAAAGGCCCTGTGGCCACAGATTCGGTCGGTACGGGCAATCCCCTGGGCATTCCAGCACAACCTCCGATACCGCCAGGAGCCTTCCTGGGACGCTACACATTACTTAAAAACGATCAACGTGCTTTTGCGGGCTATCGATATCGCATCACCGATGGCGCGGCACTCCTTGCCGAAGGCCTGACCTGTCCCTTGGGCGCAACTGAGTGGACGGTGACCGAGGCATCCAGACCCGTGCAGGCCCACAAGGCCATCATGCGCGACGACCAGCAAATCACCGAGACCTGGCAGTCGTATCTGATGGCCCTCGATGATGAAGGCTCATCCATCGAAGCCGCCGCTATTTTCCCCGACGACTTTCTGGATCAACACAGGGGAGACCTCGACTGATGCCCGGCCCCCTAGCCCCCGCTGTCGCTCGGATTATCGACGGTGCCTACCGCGCCTATCGTGCCAATCAAGCCTTCGAAAACACCAAGACCGCCGCCGAACTGGCCCAGCTCGCCTTGCAGATTGCCGAGCGCAGAAAGCAGATCAAGCAAACCCTTCGCGCCACCATTGAAGCGATGACCCGCGAAATCGAGGTCAAGAGTTCGACCTTTGCCGTGGTGGATCGCGGCGGCAACAGCACGGTTTCCCGACGAGGCCAGGAGAACATCACGTTCAAGGAGTACATCGAACGCAAGGTGCCTTTTCGCCCGGCGATCAGTCAGGTCTGCACCGTTGCGCTGCAGATGCCGATCAAGGTGCCGCGTCGTATCCGCAAGAAAATCGCCGGCAATTCGGTGCAAACCACCATCGAGATCGCCCTCAAGCAGTTCACCGCCTCGTTGTTTTTTGAGGCCGTGGACGAAGCGCTGGCGTGGCGCAGCCCGCTCAAGGCGGAACCCAACTACAACGGCAACAGCAGGAAGGCGTTGTTGGGTGATCCGTCCACGCGGCCCAAGCGCTTTGGAAGTGCCGTGCAACCTTTTTGGCCGCGGCCCAAGGGCTTGCTTGCGCCGGACCTGGTGGTCGTTGAGTACCGGCAGGAGCCGTTTGAAACCGAGAATGTGTTTGCGGCGGTGGAGATCAAGTTTCCGGGGGATTGGGCAGTTTCAAAACAAATGAAAAGGTATGTAGCCCTCATGACACCTGAGTCGGGAATAAACCCGGAGAAAATTGGCAAGGAAAAAGTGGCGCTGCTTAGGGTACCGGAGGACTGCGTTGGTTTCGCAGCAGATGAGAAGAACAGCTCAACAATTAAAGGCAACAAAAACAGGAGATAGACGTGAGTACCACTCATAGACTATTTGATGAAGAAGAGCGTGATGAGTTTATAGCAGAGCTTAAAGAGTGGCCCAACACCGACTGGGGTACTGATGAGGTAGCCCGTCATAGCGTCAGCCCCTTCATTAGCTTCTACTTCACCCCCGACAACCCTCGTGATGCCGCCCTGCTGATGGTGGATATCCATGAAGCCTTCGAACAACTGCTTGGTCATCCTTACACCATGACCATGCATGAAGACACAGATCGTCCTCACCCTTATCCCGAGGAAGAACCCGATCTTCGCGTGCAAGTGATGGATGTCGACGCCAACGATTACTTCGAATTCTGGTTTACCGACGAAGCAAACCATGCCAGCTCACCCACCACATCGGGCCACTTCTGGCGTAGCCGGCACGCAAGTAACGGAAGAACTCCTGCTTACTCCTGGATTGTCTTTTATTACCGCTGGCAATGGTGGCTGGACAATCGTGATGCCTGGCGTCAGTTCGTGCTCAAGACCATTGACCTGCTCAAGGCCCATCAGGTCTACAGTGGTTTCGCCATGGCCAACCCAATGGAATATGGCACGCGGGCGGAAGTCACCTCCTGGGAAAGAGCGCTTACACCAGCGTTCTACGGACTTGATATCGACTACGCCTATGGCATGGACGACGAACTACCCAACGGCATCCGCCCTCCCACCTGGGCCTTCCTGCTGGCCGATCACTGGCGCGAAAAACTCGACCTGACCCGTGAACAGATACGTGAAGCACTCGCCCACCCCCGCATCAGCATCACCGAACTGCACAGCGGCCAATGGATCGAGCTGGGTGAACAGCCCGAGCTTTACCCCGTCGAACACGGCGTGCCCGAACTGCCCATGCGCTTGAACAAGCTGCTCAAGCCCATTCGCTACGACGACCTGGGCTTACTGGGCTTCGGCCAATGGGACGGCGACCCGAATGAGCGCTTCACCGACGCCGACAGCCGACGCTGGATGGCACGCTTCGATGCCAACAGCGACTGGCCGACATCAGCATCGCGATTGATCAAGCCAAAGCCGCCCGCCCCCGCTCAAGCCTCCCAGCCGCTCAACCTGGTTGCAGGCATGCCGTGCACTCAAGCCGGCTGGTGGCTTGTGCCCGGCGTCGCTGATTCGCGCCGCGAGTTCAAGCAAGGCGAAATGCTGCCAGCGCTCCCCCAGCAATCCAGTGACAGCCTGGCACTGTGGCAGCGCGATCCCGATCAAACACCCCCAGAGCCAGCCCGACATGCCCAAAGTGGCGAACCCGCTCCGCGCGCCGGTCGCTGGGAAATGGAGGCGGATCGCTGCGTTGAGTGCACCGTCCAACTGAATGAACGCCTACCGTGGCATGAAAGCCAGAACGTGCGCTGGCTGTGGACCGTCAGCGGCATGCGCGCGCGCAGCGGCGAAGCCTGTCCTTATCCGGGCAAATGGGTATGCGACTACAAGCCCGGTACCGAGAGGCTATTTGAATACGCCACCCCGATGCCGCGCGTAGACAATGAAAAAGTGGTCTGGCGCTGGCTAGGGCTGGTGCAGGTTTGATTCACTGACCACGCCAGCATGACGCAATCTTCACATTAAACGCGGAGCATTCGCCGTGATTGAACTGTCCCCTACTGATCAGCAGTTTTTCAACCTCACTGACGATTGGAGTGCTTCATGGCGAAAATCAACCTGGCCCAGCAGCTGGCGACCACCCTTGAACAGGCCGGCATCAAGCGCATCTGGGGCCTGACCGGCGATAGCCTCAATGGGCTCACCGACGCCCTGCGCAGCATGGACAGCATCGAGTGGATGCATGTGCGCCACGAAGAAGTGGCCGCGTTCGCCGCCGGCGCCGAGGCCGCCGCCACCGGGGAGCTGACCGTGTGTGCCGGCAGTTGCGGGCCGGGCAACCTGCATTTGATCAATGGTCTGTTCGACTGCCATCGCAACCATGTGCCGGTACTGGCGATTGCTGCGCAGATTCCGTCCTCGGAGATCGGCCTGAATTATTTTCAGGAAACCCATCCCCAGGAACTGTTCAAGGAATGCAGCCACTTTATCGAGCTGGTGAGCAACCCCGAGCAGATGCCCCAGGTGCTGCATCGCGCCATGCGCTCGGCGATCCTCAATCGGGGCGTGGCGGTGGTGGTGATTCCGGGAGACGTGTCGCTGCTGGAGGTAGACGACAAGCTCAAGCCCTGGCCGGCGCTGCATGCACCGCGCACATTGCCGGCCGAGGCCGACTTGCAGCGCTTGAGCGATATGCTCCAGAGCAGCGAGAAAGTCACGCTGCTGTGCGGCAGCGGTTGCGCCGGTGCCCATGACCAGGTGGTGGCGTTGGCCGACGCCCTCGGCGCGCCGGTGGTGCATGCGCTTCGCGGCAAGGAGCATGTGGAGTGGGATAACCCGTTCGATGTGGGCATGACCGGCCTGATCGGTTTCAGCTCCGGCTACCACGCGATGCTCGACTGCGACACGCTGATCATGCTCGGCACCGACTTCCCTTACCGTCAGTTCTATCCGACCGACGCCAGAATTATCCAGGTTGACCGCGACCCCCAGGCCCTGGGCCGACGCGCCACCCTGGACCTGGGCATCGCCGCCGATGTCAGTGAGACCATCGGCGCGCTGTTGCCGCGCCTGACCCGCAAGACCGATCGCAGCTTCCTCGAAACTTCCCTCAAGCATTACGAGAAAGCGCGCCAGGGCCTGGATGACCTGGCGCAACCGTCCAAGGCGGATCGACCGATCCACCCTCAATACGTGGCACGCCTGCTCAGCGAGCTGGCCGATGATGATGCGATCTTCACCGCCGATGTCGGTTCACCGACCGTATGGGCCGCGCGCTACCTGAAGATGAACGGCAAGCGCCGCCTGATCGGCTCGTTCAACCACGGTTCCATGGCCAACGCCATGCCCCAGGCCATCGGCGCGCAGGCGGCGTTCCCGGGTCGGCAGGTCATCTCGATGTCGGGTGACGGCGGTTTCACCATGTTGATGGGGGACTTCATTTCGCTGGCGCAATTGAACCTGCCCGTCAAAGTGATCGTGTTCAATAACGCATCACTGGGTTTCGTCGCCATGGAGATGAAGGCCGCAGGCTATCTGGACACGGGCACCGAGCTGAAAAACCCGGATTTCGCGGCCATGTCCAATGCCATGGGGATCCTGGGGATTCGCGTTGAACAATCCGAAGATCTGGAGCCGGCCCTGCGCCAAGCGCTGGCCCACAACGGCCCGGTGCTGGTGGATGTGGTGACGGCCACCCAGGAGTTGGTGATGCCGCCGACGATCAAACTCGAACAGGCCAAGGGGTTCAGCCTGTATATGCTCAAGGCGGTAATGAGCGGGCGTGGCGATGAAGTGATCGAGCTGGCGCGCACCAACTGGCTGCGCTGATCCAGCGGCGGGAGGGGCAAACCCCTCCCGCCCCCGCACTCATGGTCCGATTCAGCCCTGTTGTTTTTCGACCCATTTGCCGAAGGCATCGATAAACGCCTGCAGGAACGGCCGGGTTTTTTCCGACAGCTTGCCGGCCTCATCGAACACGCTGCCCGCTCCGCCCAGGTAGGCTTCAGGCTGTTGCATGCACCACACATCAAGAAACACCAGGGACTGGCGCAGGTGATGGTTGGCACCAAAGCCACCAATGGCGCCTGGCGATACGCTGATGATCGCGCCGGGCTTGCCGCTCCAGGCACTCTGCCCATACGGACGGGACCCGACATCGATGGCATTCTTCAACGGCGCCGGCACGGAACGGTTGTATTCGGGCGTCACGAACAACACCGCGTCGGATGAACTCACCTGTTGCCGGAAAGTGCTGTAGGCTTGCGGCGCGCCCGGCCCGTCTATGTCCTCGTTGTAGAGCGGCAAATCGCCAATTTCAACAATGTTCAGCTTCAGGTTGGCAGGCGCCAACTCGGCCAGTGCCAAGGCGACTTTGCGGTTGATCGAGTCTTTTCTCAAGCTGCCAACCAGGACGGCAATCGTGTAGACCTTGCTCATTGAGGTTTCCCGACGTCTGACTAAAGGAGCCTGTAGTTATAAAGATTTCATTGCGCGTGCACCAGCGGGTTTTGAGAATGCCGCACAGGTTGATGCGCAATCCCATGTGTGGGAAATGTCTGAAACGTTAAACGAATAGTATTTTTTTCTTATAGGTAAACTACCCCGCTCCCTGACGGTCTACAGAACCGCAAATCGAGTGTTTATCTCCAGAGGTTCTAAACAGATGGCAGCAGTACTAGTCGGACAGTTTCATGCCAGAGACGCGGAAGGCCGCGTGTATTCGGTGCATGAGTTCCAGGAATCCAACCCGGCGCACGGCGACCTGGCTGGCTCGGCGCCTACCACCACCTACAAGCTGGCCATTGGCGACCGGATGGAGAAGCTGGAGGGTGATGAGTTCAGATTGGTTCAGTCGGGCACCATCCTCGTACGCGAATCGAAGACCACCCTCGCCTCATAAGACTTGGCCCTGACCTCCTGTCCGGTCCAGGCGACCGGGCCGGGGTTGCTACGGGCTATGGATTTGCGTCACCTCAATGCCCTGCTCACCTTGCTTGAGCGTTACCACCACCTGCCCCCTCTCCCCCTCAACCGCATACATCGAGCGCGTGTAGCCCGGCCGGTCGTAAGCGGGATAGGCCTGCACCTGCCTGATCAACGTGATACCCAACACGGCGCCCACCTGCTCGCCGACCTGTTCCTGGGAGCGAATAAACGCTTCAAGTGCGAGGTCCTCCGGTGCGTGTTCGGCGTGATTATTGAAGAAGTAAGCCGCCATGCACCCCACGGTCACCAGGACCAGGAGTTGCTTGGCCGTTACCCCGAAGAGCGTCGAGGGTAGAGGCATTTGAGACCAGACCTGTTTTTGTTGTAAGTACCGGGTCACCGGCATTGGTCGTTGCTGATCAGACACCGCATTCTAGTAGGGTCGTGACGCAACGCCATAGACCGGGGCGACGCTCGCAGTCTTTTTTGCGCACAAAGGCCTGCGCCATTGAATCCCCAACGCGCTGCACATAGACTCCGGCCATGCGTTTACGTCATATCGAAGTGATTCAGGCCATCTTGCAGACCGGGCACCTCGGCACGGCCGCCGAGTGGCTGCAACTGCCCGTGGGCGAGGTAGACGCCACCCTCAGGGATGCCGAGCTGCAACTGGGCTTCATGCTGTTTGCCAGTGTCCGCGGGCGCCTGCAAGCCACCCGTGAAACCCTGGAGTTGCAGACGCAGATCGCGCCCCTGTACGAAGCGCTGGAGCCGATACAGCGCCTGGCCAGCCGCTTGAAACACCATCACGCGCCGACCTTGCGCGTGCTGTGCACCCCGCCGCTGGCAAACCAGTTGTTGCCACAGAGCATCGCCCTGCTGCGCCGACGCTTCCAGGACACGCCGTGCAACCTGTCGAGCCAGCCGACCCGGGAAATCGTGCGCAGCCTGTTGCTGCATGAAACCGATGTGGGCCTGAGCCTGCACGATCCGGAGCACCCGCACATTCAAGGCAACGTACTGGCCCAGGGCAAACTGCAATTGCTCGCCCCCCATGGCTGGCTCAAACCCAGGCAGAAGTACATCGCGCTGCAGGATCTGGCCGGGCAGTCGATGATTGGCCTGGAGGGCCAGGACCCGTTGAGCCGCCTGCTGGACGCCAAGCTGCAAGCCCTGCGCCCACTGCCGGTGGTGCAGACGCGGGTGCAGACGTACCAGATGATGCGCAGCATGGTCGAGGCGGGCGAAGGCCTGGCGGTGGTCGACCCGTTCACCGCCTTCGGTGCACGGGACGCGGGGCTGGATGTGTGCCCGATTTCACCACCGATCTGTGTCAACCTGTATGCACTGACCCTGTACGGCGCAGCCCCGTCACCGGCCCTGAGCGCATTGCTGGAGATCGTGACCCACAAGGCCGAAAACCTGCTGTCCAACGACATGAAACCCGTGTAGACGCCGCCTCAGATCGAGCCGACTTCAGTCTTGAACAGCCGATACCAGAAAATCGCCACTTCACGGGTTTGCGGGTCGATTCCGCGATAGCGCAGTTGATCGATGCCCCCCATGACATACCCGCTACGCTCATACAGGCGACAGGCACCGAGGTTGTTGTTCTGGGTTTCAAGCATCATGCCCGGCAGGTTTTTCTTGCGTGCCCAGAACTGCGCCACATCCAACAGCGCCTTGGCGACACCGTGACGCCGTGCAGGCAGCGCCACCGCCAGCTCGTCAACGTGGGCAAAGCCGTTCCAGTTGGTACTGACCACGACGTGTCCGACGGCACGATCATCCAGATAGGCCATGAAGATCGCGCTGTCGGGCGCGTTGCGAAAGCTGGCGAATTCTTCCGGGTCGATGCCGTAGCACTTGCGGTACGGCAGGATGCGTTCGAGCGGCCACTGATCGACACGCTTGTCCATCTGCGGCACACCATAGGCACTGACCTCGAAGCTGAAGTCATTGCCCCATACATAAGCGTCGAAGCCTTCATCGGCGACGCGCACACTGAGCCCTGGATACTTCGGGTTCATGACAGCTTGCATAACGTTCCTTAACCTTTGATGCAATCGACGGTGTAACAACGACCACTGCCGTCATCTTCATGTTGCAGCCCATGCACATCAGCGACAAAGCCGGGGAAACTGCTATCGAACGTGCGGGCGAACGCCAGGTAATCGACGATCGAACGCGTTGACTCGGTAAAGCGCTCGCCCGGCATGATCAACGGGATGCCCGGCGGATAGGGCACCAGCATCACGGCTGCGATGCGTCCTGGCAAGGCATCGATGGAAACGGCTTCCACTTCCCCCCTGACCAACTGATCGTAGGCGTCGGCCGGTTTCATCGCGATCTGCGGCAACACCGTGTACATACGCTTGAGGTGCCGGGCTGTCGCATTGCTGCGATAGCAACTGTGCAACTGGTTGCACAGATCGCGCAACCCCAGGCCTTGATAACGGACCGGGCCCTGGGCATATACCGAAGGCAGGCAACTGGCCAGGCTGGCATTGGCATCATAGCTGCGCTTGAACTCCAGCAACTCGGTGAGCAAGGTACTCCACTTGCCTTTGGTGATGCCCATCGAAAACAGCACCAGGAAAGAATACAGCCCGGTCTTCTCCACCACCAGGCCACGCTCCCAGAGGAACTTGCTGACCACGGCGGCGGGAATCCCGCAATCGCTCAAGGCGCCACCGGCGTTGAGGCCGGGCATCACCAGCGTGACCTTGATCGGGTCCAGCAACACATAATCTTCAGCCACGTCGCCGAAACCATGCCAGTCGTCCTGGGGGTGCAGCAGCCAGTCAGCCGTTGCGACCCGGTCGATACCGGCCACCGAGGGCGGCTGCCAGATGGAAAACCACCAATCATCGGCGGCAATATGCTGACGCAGATTGGCCAGTGCACGGCGGAAACTCAGGGCCTCGTCGAACATTTCCTGCAACAGCGAGCGACCCGCCGGCCCTTCCATCATCGCCGAGGCTACGTCCAGCGAGGCGATGATGCTGTATTGCGGCGACGTGGAGATATGCATCATGAACGCTTCGTTGAAACGGTCGCGGTCCAGCTGCCGCGCACCGCCATCCTGCACATGGATCATCGATGCCTGACTGAAGGCCGCCAGCAACTTGTGGGTGGAGTGCGTGGTGAACACCAATGGGCTGTCCGGCGTACGCAACGTGCCCATGCCATAGCGCCCGGCGAAAAACTCGTGGAACGCCGCATAGGCATACCAGGCCTCATCGAAGTGCAGCACCTCCACACTGTTGCCCAATTGCTGCTTGATCAGTTCAGCGTTGTAGCACAGGCCGTCGTAGGTGGAATTGGTCACCACCGCCAGCTTGACCTTTGCCGGGCGGCCCCGGGCCAGCGGGCTGGCGTCGATCTTGGCGCGGATCGATTCGGGGCTGAACTCACTCAAGGGGATGGGGCCGATGATCCCCAGTTCGTTGCGTTCCGGGCACAGGTACAACGGGATCGCGCCGGTCATGATGATCGAATGCAGCACCGACTTGTGGCAATTGCGGTCCACCAGTACCAGATCGTCGCGGCCTACCATGGAGTGCCAGACAATTTTGTTGGCGGTGGAGGTGCCGTTGATCACGAAGAACGTATGGTCGGCGCCGAAATTGCGGGCGGCGCGGGCTTCGGCTTCGGCCAGCGGCCCGGTGTGATCGAGCAGCGAGCCCAGTTCGGGGACGGAAACAGACAGGTCCGAGCGCAGGGTGTTCTCCCCGAAGAACTGATGAAACGCCTGCCCCACCGGGCTTTTGCGATAGGCCACGCCACCGCCATGGCCCGGGGTATGCCATGAGTAATTGGAGTCGGCGGTGTGTTGCACCAGGGCCTTGAAGAACGGCGGCAGCAGGCCATCGAGGTAGGTGCGCGCAGCGCGGGCGACCTGGCGCGCCAGAAACGGCACGGTGTCTTCGAACAGATACAGAATGCCGCGCAGCTGGTTGAGTTCGCTCATGGCGTCAGCCGGGGCGTTTTCCAGGGTGACTTGTTCGCCCAGGGCGAAGATCGGCAGGTTGGGCGCCCTCACCCGCGCCAGGCGGATCAGCTCGACCATGTTTTGCAGCAAGTGGGTGTTTTCCCCGGCGCCTTCCGCTGCGATCAGCATGCACGCCAGACCATGGTGGGTGGACGCCACCAACCGCCCTTCGGCGTAGTCCACGGCAGAAAAGATACTGAAGCCTTCCTGCTCCAACTCCCTGGCGATGCCTCGAACCCGGTCTCCGGCAACGGTGTCGGCCTTGATGTCACGGTGCACGATAAGGACGGGAAACTTCAGGTCTTTGTACATGAGCGCGCCTACTCCTGAGGGCTTGCACTCAGGGTAGAGGCTGGAAGCGAATGTGGCGAATGAAGATTTTGAAGACGGTGGGGATCAACTGTTGATCGCACACACCGTAATCGGGGGCAAGCCCTAATACCAGTCAGTAAGCGAACGAAATGCTTAAAGCAGCAAAGATCAAATGTGGGAGGGGGCTTGCCCCCGAAGACGTCGGCCCAGCATACACTGAGGTCGGTTGACCCACCGCTATCGGGGGCAAGCCCCCTCCCACATTTTACTGCGTTGAACCAAGGTTACTGTTGGGTCAACTGAGTCCACAACGCCGGCGCGCCCGCCGCCTTGGCAATCGCTTCCAACCGCGCGACATGCTCGGCCAGATCCTGCTCGCTGGCTCGGATGACAGGCGTGGGCCTGCGGTCTGCCGGCAGGCGACGGATCTCCGAGGGGCGATTGCCCGAGCCTTCCGCCGAACCGCTGCCATCGGTTGCATTACCGGCCAGCGACAGGCTGGTCTGCCCACCGGTCATGGTCAGGTAAACGTCAGCCAGGATCTCGGAGTCGAGCAAGGCGCCGTGCAGTTCACGCCCGGAGTTGTCGACGCCATACCGCTTGCACAAGGCATCAAGGCTGTTGCGTTGGCCGGGGTGACGCTCGCGGGCCATCATCAAGGTGTCGAGGATCGAGCAGTGCCGGGAAATATCCGCTCGGTCCATCTGCCCCATCAGGGCAAATTCATTATTGATGAAGCCGACGTCGAACGCCGCGTTATGGATGATCAGTTGGGCGCCGTTGATGAACTCGAAAAACTCATCGGCCACTTCGGCAAAGCGCGGCTTGCCCTTGAGGAATTCGTCGGTGATGCCGTGGACGCCGATCGCGCCTTCGTCACTGTCGCGGTCCGGTTGCAGGTAAACGTGGAAGTGACGACCGGTCAGACGGCGCCCCATCAGTTCGACACAACCGATTTCGATGATCCGGTGACCATCGGTCACCGGCATGCCGGTGGTTTCGGTATCGAGTACAACGGATCGGATGGCCATCAGGGTTCAGCTCTCAACGGTGTAGTGTGTTCAAGGGGCGCGATGTTAACACGTCAGCTGGCATCAGCTCTGCTTGTAGCCGCGCACTTCATCCACGCCACGGTTGGCCAGTTGGTCGGCACGCTCGTTGCCTGGATGGCCGATATGCCCACGCACCCATTTCCAGGTGATGTCATGGCGGTTGCATTGCTCATCGAGCAATTGCCACAGGTCGGCATTCTTGACCGGCTCCTTGGACGCCGTTTTCCAACCGCGCTTCTTCCAGTTGACCATCCACTCGTTGATGCCCTTCATCACATATTGCGAGTCGGTCACCAGCAGGACGTTGCAGCGCCGCTTCAGCTCTTCGAGGCCGCGAATGGCGCCCATCAGTTCCATGCGGTTGTTGGTGGTATTGGCTTCGCCGCCCCACAACTCCTTCTCCACGCCCTTGCACACCAGCAATGCGCCCCAGCCGCCGGGGCCGGGGTTGCCCTTGCAGGCGCCATCGGTGAAGAGTTCTACACTATCGGTCATCGGTTATTCGGCCTGAATCAAAATGAGGTTTTACGGTTGACGTTGTTCGCGGTTGACCTTGGCCAGCGGCATTGGCACCAGCTTGCCGAGCGGCTCGCGGCGCACTTGCTGCACCGGGCGCAGGCCGACCACGATCTTGCGTGCGACCAATAAATAGAAGCCGCCACCCGACAGTTGCCAGGCGCCTGCGCGGCGTTCCCAGCCAGCGAGACGGCCCTGCCACTTGGCGGACGCAAGCGGCGGACGATAGCACCCGAAGCGGCGTTTCTCCAGCGCGAAGCCCAGCAGGTTCAACCAGTCGCCGACCCGCGAAGGCGCAATGCAACGCGCCTGGCGCAAACCGTCATGGGCGAACAGGTGGCGCAGGCCCCAACTGCTCCAGGGGTTGATGCCAATAATCAGCAAATGACCACCCGGGCGCACGCTGCTCGCGGCTTCGCGCAACAAACCGTGGGGAGACAGGCAGAAATCCAGGCCGTGCTGCAACACCACCACATCGGCGGCGTGTTCGCTCAACGGCCAGGCCTGTTCCTCGCAGACGATTTCCACGCCCGGCAACGGCGCCCCCAGGCGTACATTGCGTTGTACCTGCGGAGCGCTCGGTGGCGAATCGGCCGAGGGGCCGTAATGCACCAGGTAGCCGCCAAAGAACCGGCCCAACTCGTGTTCGAGCATGCGCCGCTCTTCATCCAGCAGCAATTGCCCCAGCGGCCCGGACAGCCATTCGCGGGCGGCACCGATCAGAGCCAGCCACTCGGGATCGGCCTGGGCGAACGCTTTATCAGTCATTGCATTCTCCAATTCGCCTAGACGTTCTAAGATGCACCAATGTGTTCAGCTTGGCGAATCGAAGAATGATACAGATCAGTGCCCTGCCCGCCTTCACCGATAACTACATCTGGTTGTTACAGGATGAGCGAACCCAACGTTGCGCCGTGGTCGATCCCGGTGACGCCGCGCCGGTCATCGCCTGGCTTGAGCAGAACCCTTCCTGGGTACTCGGCGACATCCTGGTCACTCACCATCACCATGATCATGTCGGCGGTGTCGAGCAACTCAAAAAGCTCACCGGCGCCAAGGTCTACGGCCCCGCGAACGAAAATATCCCGGCCCGGGACGTCGACTTGCAGGACAACGACCACATCACCGTGCTCGGCCTGGACTTCGCCGTGTACGCCGTGCCCGGCCACACCCTCGGCCACATCGCTTATTACCATCAAGGCGTGTTGTTGTGTGGCGACACGCTGTTTGCCGCCGGTTGCGGTCGCCTGTTCGAAGGCACGCCGGAGCAGATGCATACCTCGCTCGAGCGCCTGGCCGCCCTGCCCGCCGACACCCTGGTGTACTGCACCCATGAATACACACAAAGTAACCTCAAGTTTGCCCAAGCCGTGGAACCGCATAACACCGACATCGCTGAACGGGTGGCGCAAGTCGCTCAGTTGCGGGCGCGTGGCGAGATGACCCTGCCGTCCAACCTGGCGCTTGAAAAACGTACTAACCCTTTCCTGCGCACCTCTGAAACATCCGTTAAACAAAAAGCGGACGAACGGAATGGACGCGACAACCGCTCTGGGGCCGAGGTGTTTGCTAGCTTGAGGGCCTGGAAAGATAAGTTCTAAGCCGAAGCGATCTGATACGAAATTTCTGAATGGTTGACCGGAACCAAAGCGCTTTCTAGAATCGCCCGACATTTTTGCCCGGAACTTACTTCCAGCCAATGTCGTCATCTATTCGTAAATCCATTTCTTCAGACGCATTGACCCGCCTGGCTCAAGCCGTGGCGGTGGCCGTTTCCGCAACTCTGGCGGGCTGCCAATCGACTCATTACGCTGCACAATCCACCGTGCAACCCAAACCCAATCTTGCTGCCAAGATCAAGCAAAAACCTATCTGGCTTTCAGAGAAGCCCAGCCCCGAAGTGCCCCAGGATGTCTGGGAACGCATGCGTCGGGGCTTTCAATTGCAGGACGGCGTCGGCGTCAACCCGCGCATCGAGCAACAGCGCCTGTGGTTCGCCAGCAACCCGTCCTTCCTGGAGAACGCCGGGGAACGCGGCAGCCTCTACATTCATTACATCGTCGAGCGCCTTGAAGAGCGCAACATGCCCCTGGAACTGGCGCTGCTGCCGGTGATTGAAAGTGCCTACAACCCAATGGCCTATTCGCGCAGCGATGCGGTCGGCTTGTGGCAGTTCATCCCCTCCACCGGGCGCTACTTCAACCTGCGCCAGACCCGCGCCTACGATGGCCGCCGCGATATCACCGCCTCCACTACTGCCGCCCTGGACTACCTGACCCGTCTGCATGACATGTTCAACGGTGACTGGCTGCTGGCCCTGGCGGCCTACAATGCGGGTGAAGGTACGGTCAGCCGGGCCATCGAGCGCAACGAGAAGCTTGGCCTGCCGACAGACTACTGGAACCTGCCCCTGCCCCAGGAAACCAAGGACTACGTGCCCAAATTCCTGGCGCTGTCCCAGGTGGTGCTGGCCCCCGAGGCCTATGGCGTCAACCTGAACCCGATCGCCAACACGCCTTATTTCGAAGTGGTTGAAGTCAAGCAAAGCATGGACCTGTCCCGGGTCGCCGCGCTGGCGGAAATCGATGAAGACGAGCTGTTCCAGCTCAACCCGGCCCTGAAACAACGCACTACCCTGGATGGCCCCCAGCATCTGCTGGTGCCCACCTCCAAGGCGCAACTGCTCACCAGCACCCTGTCGATGATGAAGCCCGAAGAGTTGTTGAGCATGCGCCCGAAAAAGCCGGTGTTCGACGAAGTCGAGACCAAGACGGTTGCCGGGCGTACCCGCAGCTACAAAGTGCGCAACGGCGACAACCTCACGCTGATCGCCAAGGCCAACAAGGTCGATGTGCACGACCTGCAGCGTTGGAACAAGCTCAACGGCCAGGCGCTCAAGGTCGGCCAGACCCTGGTGATGCAGGACACGCGCAAAGCCGCCGCGAAAAAGCCGGTGCAGTACAAGGTCAAGAAAGGCGACTCGCTGTACATGGTCGCCAAGCGCTTCAATGTCGAGATGCAACACCTCAAGCGCTGGAACCCGCGTACCGGCCAGGCATTGAAGCCTGGGCAGATGCTGGTGGTGTCGGGCCCGCGCTGAGGCCTCAGAAACACCGAGGAACCTATGTGGGAGGGGGCTTGCCCCCGATGGTGGTGTGTCAGCTTACACATCGCTGTCTGGCTGCCTGCTATCGGGGCATAGGTATCTACACAACGTTTCAGACCGTAGCAGCCGACGGTAACCACGATGCGAAGCGAGTCGCTCTTGATCTTGATCTGCTTTTGATCTTAGGCGCCCCGTTAAACCACGCTGGCCGAACGCAGGCTTGAATCCGTGGGCAACCCGGCAGGACGCCGGGTTAGCCGCACTGGGCCATGGATGGCCCATTGCGGCGGCCCACGGATTCCAGCCGGAGGGAGGGCACACCGAGCCCAAGCGAGGTGCCGAGTGGTGGGGCAAGAGCGTTTTGCTTACTTTTGACTGGGCCGGCATTCCGGCTTTTCAAAAGTGAGCCGCTGTAAAAGCGGAACCCATAGCAGCCGTTACCGCAGAAACGGATATGTACTCGGTCTGATCCAGCATCTTGGTCGGCCCTATGGTCGCCATCGGGGGCAAGCCCCCTCCCACATTGATCTCCATCGTCCCAACTGGCTTTTTCCAACCGGAACAAGCTGTTACTGTACCGATCATAAAGCCCAAGCCGCCCGGATCGGATCTCTGACTTGAAGCGTCCCCTCCTTCTACTAATAAGTCTGGCCTTGAGCTTTGCGGCGAACGCGACGATTACCGAGAGCCACGGTTACGCGCAGTTCGGCACGCTCAAGTACCCGGCCAAATTCACCCATTACGATTGGGTAAACCCTGCAGCGCCCAAAGGCGGCACACTGCGGGTGATGGCCTTTGGCACGTTCGACACCCTCAACCCCTACACCTTCAAGGGCTCCAGCCCGGTTTCCACCCCCAACTTCCTGCAATACGGCGTCAACGAGCTCAACGAGCCGCTGATGGTCGGCACCGGCCAGTACGCGCCGTCCGGTGACGAGCCGACTTCCAGCTACGGCCTGATTGCCCAGTCGGTGGAATACAGCGAAGACCGCAGCTGGGTGGTGTTCAACCTGCGCCACGAAGCGCGTTTTCACGATGGCACGCCAATTACCGCCGATGACGTGGCATTTTCCTATCGCACCCTGTTGACCGAAGGCCACCCGCAGTACCGTACCAACCTGCAGGAAGTGGCGCGGGTCGATGTGCTCAATCGCCATCGCATCCGCTTTGTATTCAAGCGCGCCGGCAACCCGCTGCTGATCCTGCGCCTGGGCGAGCTGCCCGTGCTGCCCCAGCATTACTGGAAACATCGCGACTTCAAGGCCACCACCTTCGAACCGCCGCTGGGCAGCGGGCCGTACCGTATCAGCAAGGTCACTCCTGGTCGCCAGTTGGTGTTCGAACGGGTCAAGGATTACTGGGGCAAGGACCTGCCGGTCAACCAGGGGTTGTATAACTACAACAAGGTCGAGGTGGAGTTCTACCGCGACAGCGACGTCGCCTTTGAAGCCTTCAAGGCGGGCGAATTCGACATTTATATCGAGCACCAGGCAAAAAACTGGACCACCGGCTACAACTTCCCGGCAGTGAATCGCGGTGAGGTCATCAAGGCGCAGATCGCCCACCGGATTCCCACCCAGAGCCAGGGCCTGTTCATCAACACCCGGCGACCGGCCTTCAGCCAGACCAGGGTGCGCGAAGCCCTGGGGTTGATGTTCGACTTCGAGTGGACCAATCGCACCCTGTTCAGCAGCGCCTACAAACGCGCCTTGAGCTACTACCCCAACAGCGAGTTCTCGGCCACGGGCGTGCCGGTCGGGCACGAGTGGCTGATGCTTTCGCCGTACCGCGAGCAGTTGCCGGCCAACCTGTTTACCCAGGCCTTCAGCCTGCCGCAGACCGACGGTCGCGGCATCCCGCGTGAAACCCTGCGCCGTGCCCTGGCCCTGCTTGGCGAGGCCGGATGGAAGCTGTCCGGCCAACGCCTGCTGAACAAGGACGGGCAACCGCTGCGCCTGGAAATCCTGCTGGTCAATCCGAACCTGGAGCGCATCCTGCAGCCCTATGTCGAGAACCTGATCAGTATCGGCATCGACGCGCGCCTGCGCACCGTTGACCGCGCACAGTACAAGCAGCGCCTGGATCAGTTCGACTTCGACATGGTCCTGGTCACCCTCAACCAGACCCTCAGCCCGGGGCTGGAACAATGGCAGTATTTTCATTCCAGCCAGGCCACCATCAAGGGCAGCAAGAATTACGCGGGCATCGCCAACCCCGTGGTCGATCACCTGCTCGAACAACTGCTCGCGGCACAGACCCGCGAAGAACAACTGGCTGCCGGTCGCGCCCTGGACCGGGTGCTGCTCTGGCAGCACTACAGCATTCCCAACTGGTACATCAACTATCATCGCCTGGCGTACCGCAACCGGTTCGCCTTTGTCACCACGCCGCCCTACAGCCTGGGCTTGAGCGCGTGGTGGCTGAAAGCTTCGGAGAAAGCCCAATGATGTCCTTGCGCAGTACTGTATTGGCCGGCCTGTTGCTGTGCGGCGCGGCCCAGGCCGCCCCGCAACATGCGTTGACGCTCTATAACGAGCCCCCCAAGTACCCCGCCGACTTCAAGCATTTCGACTACGTGAACCCCGACGCCCCCAAAGGCGGCACCTTCCGCGAATCGGCCATGGGCGGCTTCGACAGTCTCAACCCGTATATCAGTAAGGGCGTGCCCGCGGACAATCTGCCGCTGATCTACGACACGCTGGCGATGCAGAGCCTGGACGAGCCCATTACCGAATACGGCCTGGTGGCCGGCAAGATCGAGAAGGCCCCCGACAACAGCTGGGTGCGCTTCTACCTGCGCCCCGAGGCACGCTTCCATGACGGCCACCCGATCCGCGCCGAAGACGTGGTGTTCACCTTCCAGACCCTGATCAAGGACGGCACCCCGCTCTACCGCACCTACTACGCCGACGTGGATGAAGTGGTTGCCGAAGACCCGCTGCGGGTGCTGTTCAAATTCAAGCGCACCAACAACCGCGAGCTGCCACTGATCCTCGGGCAATTGCCGGTGCTGCCCAAGCACTGGTGGGCCAACCGCGACTTTTCCAAAGGCAATCTGGAAATACCGCTGGGCAGCGGCCCGTACAAGGTGGCCGAGGTCAAGGCCGGGCGCATGATTCGCTACGAGCGGGTCAAGGACTACTGGGCCAGGGACCTGCCGGTGGCCAAGGGTTTCTATAACTTCGATAACCGCATCACTGATTATTACCGCGACAGCACGGTGTCCCTGGAAGCCCTGAAAGCCGGGCAGTTCGACTATTGGCTGGAGTTCAGCGCGAAAAACTGGGCCAACGCCTACAACATTCCGGCCGTGGCCCAGGGCCGCTTGATCAAGGAAGAAATCCCCAACGGCAACCCCACCGGCATGCAGGGTTTCGTGTTCAATACGCGCAAACCGATGTTCCAGGACGTGCGGGTACGCAAGGCCATCAGCCTGTTGCTGGATTTCGAATGGAGCAACAAACAGCTGTTCAACGGTGCCTACACGCGCACCCGCAGTTACTTCGAGAACTCGGAAATGGCCGCCACCGGCTTGCCCGGCCCGGATGAACTGGCCATTCTCGAACCGCTGCGCGACAAGATCCCCGCCGACGTCTTCACCCAGGCGTTCGAACCGCCCAAAACCGACGGCAGCGGCATGATCCGCGCGCAGCAGCGCCAGGCGTACCAGTTGCTGCAGGAAGCCGGCTGGAAGATCGTCGATGACAAGATGGTCGACACCACCGGCAAACCGGTGACCATCGAATTCCTGCTGGCCCAGACCGAGTTCGAGCGCATCCTGTTACCGTTCAAGCGCAATCTGGCCGACCTGGGTATCGACCTGGTGATTCGCCGGGTCGACGTGTCGCAGTTCGTCAACCGCCTGCGCTCAAGGGACTTTGACATGCTGGTCGGCAGCTTTCCGCAATCCACTTCGCCGGGTAATGAGCAGCGTGAGTTCTGGAAGTCGTCCAGCGCCGACAAACCGGGCAGCCGCAACTACATGGGGCTCAAGGACCCCGCCGTCGATCAGTTGGTCGAGCAACTGATCGACGCCGACTCGCGCAAAAGCCTGATTGCCCACGCCAGGGCACTGGACCGCGTGCTGCAGTTTGGCTACTACGTGATTCCCAACTGGCACATCAAGACGTTCCGTGTGGCGTACTGGGACCACCTCGGCCACCCGAAAGTCTCACCGCGCTATGACGTCGGCACCGCCACCTGGTGGGCCAAACCCGACGTCAAACCGGCGGTTCCCCTGGACACCACGCAAAGCGCCGAAGCGGCGAGCGGAGGCGATTGAATGCTGGCCTATATTGTTCGTCGCCTGTTGCTGATCATCCCCACGCTGTTCGGGATTCTGCTGATCAACTTCGTCATCATCCAGGCCGCCCCGGGCGGCCCGGTGGAGCAGATGATCGCCAAGCTCGAAGGCTTTGACGGTGCCACCAGCCGCATTGCCGGTGGCGGCGCCGAGGTTTCGGTGGCCGGCTCCAGCAGCTACCGTGGCGCCCAGGGCCTGGACCCGGCGCTGATCAAGGAAATCGAGAAAATGTACGGTTTCGACAAGTCGGCGCCGGAACGCTTGTGGATCATGGTCAAGAACTACGCCCGGCTGGACTTCGGCGACAGCTTCTTCCGTGACGCCAAGGTCATCGACCTGATCAAGGAGAAGATGCCGGTGTCGATTTCCCTCGGGTTGTGGAGCACCCTGATCATGTACCTGGTGTCGATCCCCCTGGGCATCGCCAAGGCCACGCGTCACGGCAGTCACTTCGATGTGTGGACCAGTTCGGCAATCATTGTCGGCTATGCGATCCCGGCGTTCCTGTTCGCCATCCTGCTGATCGTGGTGTTTGCCGGCGGCAGTTACCTGGACTGGTTCCCCTTGCGCGGGCTCACGTCGAACAACTTCGACGAATTGAGCTGGGGCGGCAAAATTCTCGATTACTTCTGGCACCTGGCCCTGCCGGTGACCGCCCTGGTGATCGGCAACTTCGCCACCATGACCCTGCTGACCAAGAACAGCTTTCTCGACGAGATCAACAAACAGTACGTGGTCACCGCCAAGGCCAAGGGCCTGACCAACCACCGCGTGCTCTACGGCCATGTGTTTCGCAACGCGATGCTGCTGGTGATCGCCGGTTTCCCCTCGGCCTTTATCGGCATCTTCTTTACCGGCTCGTTGCTGGTGGAAGTGATCTTCTCCCTCGACGGCCTGGGCCTGATGAGCTTTGAAGCGGCGATCAACCGCGACTATCCGGTGGTGTTCGGTACGCTGTTTATCTTTACCCTGCTGGGGCTGATCGTGAAACTGATCGGCGACCTCACCTACACCCTGGTCGATCCGCGGATCGACTTCGCCAGCCGGGAGCATTGAGATGAACCTGTCCCCCCTCAATCGCCGCCGGTTCGAGCGGTTCAAGGCGAACAAGCGTGGCTGGTGGTCGCTGTGGCTGTTCCTGATCCTGTTCGTGCTGAGCCTGGGCGCCGAATTGATTGCCAACGACAAGCCGCTGGCCGTGCACTTCGACGGCGACTGGTATTTCCCGGCGCTCAAGCGCTACCCGGAGACCACCTTCGGCGGCGAGTTCCCCCTGGAAGCCAACTACAAGAGCCCGTATATCCAGGAACTGCTCAAGGCCAAGGATGCCTGGACCTTGTGGGCACCGATTCCGTTCAGCTACCAGAGCATCAACTACGACCTGAAAGTGCCAGCCCCCGCGCCGCCGTCGAGCGTCAACCTGCTGGGCACCGATGACCAGGGCCGCGACGTCCTGGCGCGGGTCATCTACGGGTTTCGCGTATCGGTGCTCTTCGCGTTGACGCTGACCGTGCTCAGCTCGATCATCGGCGTGATCGCCGGCGCCCTGCAGGGTTTCTATGGCGGCTGGGTGGACCTGGCCGGGCAACGCTTCCTGGAGATCTGGTCCGGGTTGCCGGTGCTGTACCTGCTGATCATTCTCGCCAGCTTCGTGCAGCCCAATTTCTGGTGGCTGCTGGGCATCATGCTGTTGTTCTCGTGGATGAGCCTGGTGGACGTGGTGCGCGCCGAGTTCCTGCGCGGGCGCAACCTCGAATACGTGCGCGCGGCCCGTGCGCTGGGCATGCAGAACGGCGCGATCATGTTTCGCCATATCCTGCCCAATGCGATGGTCTCGACCATGACGTTCATGCCGTTCATCCTCACCGGCGCCATCGGCACCCTCACCGCCCTGGATTTCCTGGGTTTCGGCCTGCCGGCCGGCTCACCGTCACTGGGCGAACTGGTGGCCCAGGGCAAATCCAACCTGCAGGCGCCGTGGCTGGGCATGAGCGCGTTCGCCGTGCTGGCGATCATGTTGAGCCTGCTGGTGTTTATCGGCGAGTCCGCTCGCGATGCCTTCGACCCGAGGAAATGAGATGAATCAGGACAATCTGATCGAAATCCGCGACCTCAGTGTCGAGTTCGTCACCGGCGAGCATCAGCATCGCGTGGTCAATCACGTCAGCTTCGATATCAAGCGCGGCGAAACCCTGGCCCTGGTCGGCGAAAGCGGCTCGGGCAAATCGGTGACGGCGCATTCGATCCTGCGCCTCTTGCCCTACCCTCTGGCCCGGCACCCCTCCGGTACCATCAACTACGCCGGGCAAGACCTGCTGACGCTCAAGGAAAAGACCCTGCGGCACATTCGCGGCAACCGCATCGCGATGATCTTCCAGGAGCCGATGACCTCGCTGAACCCGCTGCACTGCATCGAGAAACAGATCAACGAAGTGCTCGGCCTGCACAAGGGCCTCACCGGCAAGGTCGCCACCCGGCGCACCCTGGAACTGCTGGAACTGGTGGGCATTCCCGAGCCGCACAAACGCCTCAAGGCGCTGCCCCACGAACTCTCCGGAGGCCAGCGCCAGCGCGTGATGATCGCCATGGCCCTGGCCAACGAGCCGGAACTGCTGATTGCCGATGAGCCGACCACGGCTCTCGACGTGACGGTGCAACTGAAGATCCTGGAACTGCTCAAGGAACTGCAGGCGCGCCTGGGCATGGCGTTGCTGCTGATCAGCCACGACCTGAACCTGGTCCGCCGGATCGCTCACCGGGTGTGCGTGATGCAACAGGGCTGCATCGTCGAACAGGCCGACTGCGAGACGCTGTTCCAGGCGCCGCAACACCCTTACACCCAGGAATTGCTGGCGGCCGAACCCAGCGGCGGGCCGGCCGGCAATGCCGTGGGGCCGACGCTGCTGGAAGTGGACGACCTGAAAGTCTGGTTCCCGATCAAAAAAGGCTTTTTGCGCAACACCGTCGATTACGTCAAGGCCGTGGACGGCATCAACTTCAGCCTGCCCCAGGGGCAGACCCTGGGCATCGTCGGCGAAAGCGGCTCGGGCAAATCCACCCTGGGCCTGGCGATCCTGCGCTTGATTGGCAGCCAAGGCGGGATTCGCTTCGAAGGCCAGCAGCTTGATCGCCTCACCCAGCAACAGGTACGCCCGTTGCGCCGGGAAATGCAGGTGGTGTTCCAGGACCCCTTCGGTAGCCTGAGCCCGCGCATGTGCGTCAGCGAGATCGTCGGCGAAGGGTTGCGCATTCACAAGATGGGCACGCCGGCCGAGCAGGAAGCCGCGATCATCGCCGCGCTCAAGGAGGTCGGCCTGGACCCGCAATCGCGGCATCGCTACCCCCATGAGTTTTCCGGTGGCCAGCGCCAGCGCATCGCCATTGCCCGCGCCCTGGTGCTCAAGCCGCGCCTGATCCTGCTGGACGAACCGACGTCGGCGCTGGACCGTACGGTGCAACGCCAGGTGGTGGAACTGCTGCGCAGCTTGCAGGCCAAGTACAACCTGACCTACCTGTTCATCAGCCATGACCTGGCGGTGGTCAAGGCGCTGAGTCATCAGTTGATGGTGGTCAAGCAGGGCCAGGTGGTGGAGCAAGGGGACGCCGCGACGATTTTCGCCAACCCGCAACATGCCTATACTCGGCAATTGCTGGAAGCGGCCTTTCTGGTGCCCGCATAACAGGCAGGAGCCATCGCCATGTCGTTGAACAGCCCCGCTCACCCTGCGCACTCGCCGCGCTTCTGGCGCGACGAGCGTCTGCCGTTCATCGAGGCGCGCACCATTGCCGATGGGCGCAAGGTCACCTACACCCGCCACGCCCATGAGCATTTTTCCATTGGCGCTATCACCGCCGGGCGCAGCTATTACCACTATGGCGAACAGACCTTCGTGATCAGCGCCGGCACCGTGGTGTTGATGAACCCCGGCGACGTGCATGCGTGCAATCCCATCGAAAACGAGCATTGGTCCTACCATATGCTCTACCTCGACACGCCCTGGCTGACCGACCTGCAGCATCAGTTGGGGTTTAGCACCGACCAGGGTTACCGTGCGTTCAACACGCCCCATACGCGGGATACCGCGTTGTACAACGGCTTGCTGGCGCTGTACCGGCTGTTGGTGGATGAACGGGCCGAACTGCTGCACAAGCAGAGCGCGCTGGTGGGCTACTTCAGCGAAGTGCAGCAACGCCTGAACCCTTCCCTCACCCCCATGCGCGAGGTCAATCACAAGCTGGAGCGGGCCGCCGACTACATCCGTGAACACTGTACCGAGGCCTTGAAGCTCGAGGACATTTGCCTCGCGGCCGAGCTGTCGCCGTCCTACCTGATCCGCGCCTTCAAGCACTATTACGGGCTGACGCCCCATGCGTTCCTGGTCAACCACCGCATCCAGTTCGCCCGCACTCAACTGCGCAATGGCGCGCTGATCGCCGACGTCGCCCTGGCCGCAGGCTTTGCCGACCAGGCGCATTTCCAGCGTGCGTTCAAACAGCATTTCGCCGCCACGCCCGGGCAATACCGCGAAACGCTCAAGCCATCAGCAAATAACCCACACTGGCCACCAGCAACGCGGCCATGGAGCGGTTGAAGACTCTGACCCCCTTGGGATTGTGCAGGTAGCGCCGCAGAAAGGTTCCGGCGTAGGCCCAGCACGCCACCGACAGGTAGCAGATCACCAGGTAGAGGCTGGCAAACAGCCAGACTTGCCTGGGCTCGCCGTCCGCCGCAAACAACCCCATCCCCGCCACACAGGCCAGCCAGGCTTTGGGGTTGAGCCACTGCATGATCGCGCCATACAGCATCGATGGCGCAGTGGCGGCGCCATCGGCGTGCAACTGCCCATCATCCACGGCGAGCTTCCAGGCCATGTACAACAGGAATGCCACCCCGCCCCACTGGATCAGTTGGGTCAGGATCGGCCAGCGCAGCAGCACTTCGTGCAAGCCCAGGCCGATCAACACCAGCAGCAATGTGAAGCCGACAGCCGCGCCAAGCACATGCTTCTGGCTGGCGGCAAACCCGAAGCGCGCGCCGGCACTCAAGGCGACCACATTGACCGGTCCCGGCGTGATGGACGTGGCCAGGGCGAAGGCGGCCATGGAAAGAGTCAAGCTCATTGCAGTTCCTTTTCGTGATGCCAGACAGGGATGGCATCACGGTAAAGGCTGGAATGGCTGAGGTATTGAACAAAATGCCCCTCGGACAGCGCTAGACATTCGGAATCAGCGCTGCGCCGGAATCCGAATATCGCCATCGCGGCACTGGCTTTTCACGCTGCGTGGGCAGCCGGCGAAGGCCAGGTCCTTAGTCAGGCATACGCGCACCTCAGACAACACCTTGCCTTTGCAGATGACGGCCATGCCGTGGTCGCCCATGCGCGGGTTGCTGTCGCGGAACAGTGCCTCGATCTCGCCGGACGACAATGACGGTGGCGTGTTGAATGGCTGCAGTTGTTGCGGAATGACCACCGTGCCCAACGCCGTGTCGGATTTTTCCAAATACTCCATCGGCTCAAGCCCGCTGCAGGTCCCATGTTTGGCCCATTCGTGCTTGAGCAACGCACGCGAAGGGAACAGCGTGGCGCCTTTTTCCAGCGCTTCATCGCTCAACCGCGATTGCGTCGCACAGGATGCCGGCCACCCGCCTTTGGCATATTGCGGCCACAGCCCATGCAGTACAAAGCCGTAGCCCTTGCCCGAACATTGCTCATTGTTCGGGTGCGTCAGGCAAAACGTCGGCGACCATGACAGCGACAACACATAAAAATCAAATTCCCCCGCCTGCCCTTGATTGCGCGGCGCCGCCGTCACGCCAGTCACGATCAACAGCCACACCAGCATCCAGTATTTCATCGCGATATCCTTCCAAAAAAATGAAGCATCACGCTATCGCGCTGACTAAGGGTGTTGGGAGTAACGTTGCAGCACCTTGTCCAGGATGCGATCGGTCTTCAACGCCTCGATCGCCAGCGAAGGATGTTTGGCATCGCCACGGATATGGGCATTCATCGCCAGTACGTGGTGCCATTGGATATGCGCATGGCACGGCACCTCCAGCACCTCGTCGGTCTCCCCTTCGAGGCGCAGCGGCTGGTCTTCGAATACCGCAAACGTGATGCGCCCACGGCTGCCGATCAGCTCGACCCGGTCTTCGCGGCGGTCAGCGACAAAGTTCCAGCAGCCCATGCCCAATGCGCCATTGGCGAAGGTCCAGCAGGCCGTCACTGCGTCCTCCGCCGCATAGCGTCCGGCCTGCCGCGCGGTAAAGCCCGAGACCTCGACGATATCGCCCGCCAGGTACTGGAACAGGTCAAAGCCGTGGCTGGCCAGGTCGGCAAAGTAACCACCGCCGGCAATCGCAGGATCCGTGCGCCAGTTGGCCGGGTGGGTGTCTGCCGGGGCTGCGGGCTTGCACAGGGTCCAGGTCAGGTGGCGCAACTCGCCGATACGGCCTTCCTGCAACCAGGTGCGCACCTGCTGGAAACGCGGCAATGAGCGCCGATAGTAGGAGACGAACAGATGCAGCCCGGCGCGCTCGAAGGTGCGTTGCATCAACGCACTCTGCTCGGCGTTCAACGCCATGGGCTTTTCGACGCAGCAATGTTTGCCCGCCGCCGCCACCATCAAGCTGTACTCAAGGTGGCTGTCGGGTGGCGTGGCGATGTACACCGCGTCCACCTCGGGGTCGTCGATCAGGGCTTGGGCATCGGTGTAGAAGCGGGCAATGCCATGGCGTGTCGCATAATCGCGCACGGCTTCCTCACGGCGTCCCATCACGGCGACCAGGGCCGAGCCTGGCGCTTTGTAGAAAGCCGGTCCACTCTTCAATTCGGTCACACTGCCACAGCCGATCATGCCCCAACGTACGGTGCTCATCTGCTCTCCTCGTTCGTTCAAATCAGTCGGGCAGTATCCACATACACGGCCCGACGCGCCATAACCACTTAGCATGACAATTGCATTACACTTTTATGACAAATATCCCGTAACAGGTATAAACGATGAAAATACGGGCCACCGTCATCTGCGAACACAAAGGGCACATCCTCTTTGTACGCAAGGCCAGATCGAAATGGGCATTGCCGGGCGGCAAGGTAGAGCGTGGTGAACGCCCGGTGGGCGCGGCGCAACGCGAGCTGGAAGAAGAGACGGGGTTGAACGTGGACGGCTTGCTGTACTTGCAGGAGCTCAAGGCCCGCGACACCCTGCATCATGTGTTTGAAGCTTCGGTCGTGAATATCGACGAGGCACGGCCGTGCAACGAGATCGTCGAATGCCAGTGGTACGCCTACGGTACCCTCGACGAATTGGACACTACCGACGCCACCCGACACATCGTCAAGTCCTTTCTGCGCCGCCTCTGATACGGCGCTCTGACGGGCGAGTTGTGTCGGCACTGGGGTGCGAAGATCAAATTCCAGGCAAAAAAAATCCCAAGTAGCTGATGGAAACTTGGGATTTAAAAATGCATAAACCGTGGGAGGTGAACGCCCGGCTATAGTAGCGACTGCAAAATCGGCTCACAAGATTATTTTATTCCTTTCGTCGGATTAAACCGTTGTAAGTCATTCAATAACCACATGTTTTTTAAGGTAAGAGGCCTGTCTGTGCCACTTTTTGGTGCAAGTTAGCGACCGATACCGAACTTAATCCATTGTATAAATAAGGTTATTACTTATTCCACTTTTACGCGGTTCAAAAACTCTATGTTCACTTGCTCGCATGCCTTGCCAAGTTCGACATGGGTTGAGGCGTTCGCACCGGCGACCCGCTTCAAATGAACGCACAAGGCCAACTGCTCGGCGGCGGCTTCACGCTGGCGGTCCGCCTCGGCATTGAGTTGTACAAAATAGAAACCCAGCAGCGCCGCAACCCCCAGCACGCCCACCACGAAGTTGCGCAAGCTGTCGGCTGACTGGGAGACCGAAGCGCTCATAAGTCAGCGCGCCCTGCGCTTTTCGTAGCGGACGTCGTCACCGTCTGCGACGCCAGCGTTCAGCCAACCCAGGCGCTGATAGAACCCGTTGGCGCGGATCTCATCGCGACCATCGGTGATGAGGTACAGGCGGTCGTGATGTTCGAACAATGCCGCCTCGGCTTCGGCCATCAACTGCCGGCCCAGCCCCAGGTTCTCGTGCGTGGGCAACACGAACATCGCGAACACCTCGCCAGCCTCCAGATCGACCATGGAAAAGGCCGCCGCCTGGCCGTCCACTTCCGCGACCCAGGCGCACGGGGCGGTGCGCAGGGTGTCGGTCAGTGCCTGCGGTGTGATCCCCAGGTCAGCCATCTGTTCGACACTCAGGTGGTTTTGCACCACAGACGTACGGATTGTAATGAGCGTGTCGACGTCATCGACGGTCGCCGCTCGAATAAGCACATGCATACACGCCTCCCGATCAAGGAGGTGATTGTATGCAAATACTTACACGGCATTTGTCGTGGATTTGTAAACCGCTGCGCAGGAACCTGCGACAGGCGCTTATTTGCGCGCCACTTTATAACGCAGGCAATCCTGATAGAAACTCTGGCGAATCGCCTCGGGCTTGAGCCGTGAGCGGCTGTCATAGGTCTGCTCGGTAATGCCCATGGCCATCATGCGCATCCACGATTTGTTGAACTTGAGGGTCTGGATCTTTTGCCGCGCGGCGTACAGCGACACCCCCGAGAGCTTCAATTCCTGGGCCCTGGCGGCCGTGCCCGCGCCCCAGCTGCACATATATTTGTCGCCCTCGCGCAGCTCTCGTGCCTGCACGGCTGCCGCGCCGCCGGCCAGTGAACAAGCAACCAGCATGATTCCCACAGTGCGCATTGGCTTCCTCACCTAACCACCTGAAAATAAAAGCGATTCTGGCGAGAATTTTGTTACAGAGGGGCCATCAGATTGCCTTATCTCAGGCCCATGCCACTACCAACAGGCCAGCGCCCAACACCAGGCACAGCGGCGAATAAAAGTAGGTGTCCAGCCTGGCGAACCTTGAGCCCACGACCTTTTTGAAAAAACCCACCAGCTCCGAATCGCCGATCGCCCGGGCAAACATCACCACGGCAATCGCACTGATCCCCCATTGCAGCGCCCCATGGGACACCGGCGAAAAATACAGTCCGGCACGCAGGCAGACCAGCAGCGCAATCGCCACCAATCCCATTGCCACCAGGAATGTACCCAGCGTCGAGGGCTTGAAAGCCGGCCTTGGCCCGCCGGCAAATTCGCCGGGTAATTGCGGTATGGCGGCCAGGCTGCCGAATTTTCCACCGGCGGCCCAGTACAAATGCACCATGCTGATGCAGGTGAAAATCCCGACGATCCAGCGCGCAACGACGAAGCTCATGGCGGGCGTCCCCAGAAATGGTGGGAATGAGCTTAGACGCTCTGATATTTTTTGCAGGTATTTCGTCGGCAGCTGATGGTAAAGTGCCGCCCCATGAAACTTGCCCGAACCGACCGCTCGCTCATTGCCTGGATGCTGTATGGCTGCGTCCTGTTCAATGTGTTCGCCTGCAGCATCGGGCACGGGCAAATGGTCGGGATGCAGCTCAACGGCATCAGCGGTCAGTTCTGTACGGTCGACCCGCGCACCCAGGCGCCCGTGCAATCAGACTCTACCGATGAGAGCCTGCCAACACTGTCCAAGGCGTTCGGTTGCCCCCTGTGCTCCACCGGCGGCATGGGCCCTGCGCTCAGCAGTCACCTGAATGTAGCGGTGTTGCCACAGCCGCACGCCCCGCCTGCGGCCGTGGTACTTGCCGCCGACATCCCCGCCCGTCTCACCTGGCCCACGGCCCACCCGCGCGCGCCGCCCGCCTTCGCCTGATCCCTGCGCTGTCCCTGCGCACCGCCCCCTGTTTCCATGCGGAAATACGCGCGGTCGTGCGTTGTTTTCACGCCAAGTTTTCAGGAATCAACCATGAAACATTTACCCTTGCTGGCGGGCCTGTGCGGCTGCCTGCCTGTTTGCGCCCCAGCCCTTGAGCTGGCCCCGACCACCATCGAAGGCGAGCAAACCGTCGATCCCGGCCTGTCCCTGGATCAACCCAGCGGCATGGCGTCGCGGCTGGGATTGAGCATGCGCGAAACCCCGGCGTCGGTGGCCGTTGCCACGCGCAACGACATCGAACGCCATGGCGCCAAGACCTTTCGCGATGCGGCCAATACCCTGCCCGGCGTCAACGCCAGCGCGCCACCGGGCTTTGGCGGGTTCGTCTCATACCGCGGGTTCACCAGCAGCCAGATCACCCAGATGTTCAACGGTATCAACGTCGCCACCGGCCTCGCGCGGCCGGTGGATGCGTGGATCTACGACCGTGTCGAACTGGTCGGCGGTCCCTCCTCCCTGATCAATGGCGCAGGCTCCGTAGGCGGTTCGCTGAACTACGTGACCAGGCTGGCCAGCCGTGAGGAACACGCCGTCGAGGGCCAGTTGACCTATGGCAGCCATGACACCGCCGGCCTGGCGTTGGGCCTGAACCATGCGCTCACCGAGCCCGGCGCCGAGGTGCAGCATTACGCACGCCTGGATGTGAGCCGCAACACCCAGCACAGCTACATCGACCGCGACCAGCGCGAGGCCTGGAGCATGGCGTTTTCCCTGCTCAGCGACCTGACCCCGGACCTGTCCCACACCCTGGCCCTGGAATACCAGGACGAGCACGAAGACAGCCCCTACTGGGGCACTCCCGTGCTCAACCCCAAGGCCGGCGAGCTGAAGATCGACCGGCACAACCGCTTCAACAACTACAACGTCGCGGACGGTCGCTATGAGCAGCGCACACGCTGGGCACGCTCGATCATTGACTACCGGATCAACGACAGCACCACCCTGAAAAACACCCTCTACCACCTCGACAGCCAGCGCGATTACCGCAACCTGGAAACCTACCAGTACAACGCCGACAACAGCGCGGTGAACCGCTCCACCGCCTATCAGGTGCGGCATCAGGGTGAGCAGAACGGCAACCAGTTCGAGCTGCGCCATGAGGACACCGTCTTCGGCCTGGCCACCAGCTGGTCCGCGGGCTTCGAATACAAGGTCAACAGCACCACCAACAGCCCGCTGAACGTGCCGGGCAACAGCACCGTCGAGCCGAACGGCTATCAGCCCGGCCATTTCTACGACATACCGGGCACGCGGCGCGGTTTCGTCAAAGACAAGACCAGTGCAGTGACTACAAAAGCGTTGTTCGTGGAAAACCGCCTGGGCTTGACCGACACCTTGTCGCTGCTCACCGGCCTGCGCTACGACGCCATCGACCTGGACGTGACCAACCACAGAACGGTGACAGCCGCCAACCCCAGGCACCTCCAGCGCAGTTGGGAACCGGTGACCGGGCGCGTGGGCTTGACCTACCAGTTCATGCCCTCCGCCAACGTCTACGTGCAATACAGCACCGCCGCCGAACAGCCGAGCACCACGACTCAGGTGTTCGACGTATCGACCGGCAAGCAATGGGAAATAGGCAGCAAGTTCGACTACCTCGAGGGTCGCGGCGCCGCCACGCTTGCCGTCTACAGGATCGAGCGCAAGGACTTTGCGGTGACCGACCCACTGGACCCGACCCGCAGCATTCCCGTGGGTGCGCAGTCATCCAGGGGCATCGAACTGGCCAGTTCGCTGCGCATCACCCCCCGATTACTGGCTGAAGGCAACGTCGCCTGGGTCGACGCGCAATACGACGACTTCAACGAGAAAACCGCCAGCGGCTCCGTGGTGTCGCGTCAAGGCAATACACCGACCAACGTGCCCAAGCGCGTGGGCAATCTATGGCTGACCTATGACTTTTCAGAAAATTGGCAAGGCGGCGTCGACGCGCGCCATGTCGCCCAGGTGTATGCCGACAATGCCAACACCCAGACGGTGCCGGCCTACACGCTGTTCGGCAGTTTTCTGCGCTATAAAGTGGACACACACACCTCGATAACCGGCCGGGTGCGCAACCTGACCAATGAGGTGTATGCCGAATTCGCCCACGTATCACCGGCGTATTACCTCGGCTCACCGCGAACGTTCGAGGTGGCTGTACAAACCCGATTCTAAAGCTCAAATGCAAGCAATGTGAGAGGGGGCTTGCCCCCGATTGCAGTGTGTCAGCTTGCACATCGGTATCTGACTGACTCCTATCGGAGCATAGGTATCTGCACAATTTTCCAGACCGTAGCAGCCAACGGTAACCACGATGCGAAGCGAGTCGCTCTTGATCTGCTTTTGATCTCAGGCGCCCCGTTAAACCACGCTGGCCGAACGCAGGCTTGAATCCGTGGGCAACCCGGCAGGACGCCGGGTTAGCCGCCCCGCGCCATGGATGGCGCGTGGCGGCGGCCCACGGATTCAAGCCTGCGTTCGGGCACACCGAGCCTAAGCGAGGTGCCGAGTGGTGGGGCAAGAGCGTTTTGCTTACTTTTGCGCTTTTCAAAAGTGAGCCGCTGTAAAAGCGGAACCCATAGCAGCCGTTACCGCAGAAACGGATATGTACTCGGTCCAATCCAACATCCTGGTCGGCTCTGAGGCCGCCATCGGGGGCAAGCCCCCTCCCACATTTGGATTGCAGTACATCAGTCAGATAGCTATAGGCTGTCCCGCCTTCATGGGAGCAAGTCTCCACATTTGGATTGCAGTGCATCAGTCAGACAGCTATAGGCTGCCCCGCCGTCATGGGAGCACGCGCAAAAAATGTGGGAGGGGGCTTGCCCCCGATTGCAGTGTGTCAGCTTGAACATCCGTGTCTGGCTGACTGCTATCGGAGCATAGGTATCTGCACAATTTTCCAGACCGTAGCAGCCAACGGTAACCACGATGCGAAGCAAGTCGCTCTTGATCTGCTTTTGATCTCAGGCGCCCCGTTAAACCACGCTGGCCGAACGCAGGCTTGAATCCGTGGGCCGCAGTCAGGGCGGAACCCTAAGCAGCCGTTACCGTACTCGGTCTGATCCAGCATCCTGGTCGGCTCTGAGGCCGCCATCGGGGGCAAGCCCCCTCCCACATTTGGATTGCAGTGCAACAGTCAGATAGCTATTGGCTGTCTGGCCGTCATGGGAGCAAGCCTCTACATTTGGATTGCAGTGCATCAGTCAGATCGCTATAGGCTGTCCGGCCGTCATGGGAGCACGCGCAAAAAATGTGGGAGGGGGCTTGCCCCCGATTGCAGTGTGTCAGCTTGCACATCGGTATCTGGCTGACTCCTATCGGAGCATAGGTATCTGCACAATTTTCCAGACCGTAGCAGCCAACTGTAACCACGATGCCAAGCGAGTCGCTCTTGATCTGCTTTTGATCTCAGGCGCCCCGTTAAACCACGCTGGCCGAACGCAGGCTTGAATCCGTGGGCAACCCGGCAGGA
>NZ_CVTK01000042.1:139271-145374 GCF_900004785.1 Pseudomonas sp. 28 E 9
AAGAGCGTTTTGCTTACTTTTGCGCTTTTCAAAAGTGAGCCGCTGTAAAAGCGGAACCATTAGCAGCCGTTACCGCAGCAACGGATATGTACTCGGTCCAATCCAACATCCTGGCCGGCTCTGAGGCCGCCATCGGGGGCAAGCCCCCTCCCACATTTGGATTGCAGTACATCAGTCAGATAGCTATAGGCTGTCCCGCCTTCATGGAAGCAAGTCTCCACATTTGGATTGCAGTGCATCAGTCAGACAGCTATAGGCTGTCCCGCCGTCATGGGAGCAAGCCCCTCCCACATCTGGAACGCCATCAGGTAGCAATACTGTCAATCACTTGAGGGCCGACTCAACCTTGAGAGCCACATCCTCCGTCAACCACGCCTTCCACACCTCGGGATGAGCCTTGAGAAACGCCTGGGCCACCTCCCGAGGCGGCGTATGATTCTCACTCATTTTCGCCAACGCCTGATTAAGCGGCTCGATAGGAAACTCAACCTTCTCGAAAAACTGCGCAATCTGCGGATGCTCTTTCTGGAATGGCGTAGACACCCCGATGCTCAACCTGGACGCCAGCGACCGCGTCGGCTTGGGATCAGGATTGTCCGCATCCGTCAGCGTCTTCCAGGCCTGCGCATCGAACGGCGGCTCTTGCAGTTGAATCAACTTATAGCGGCCCATCAACGGCGTGGGCGACCAATAGTAGAACAGCACCGGCTTGCCCCGACGAATCGACGAAGCGATCTCCGCATCCAGGGCCGCCCCCGAGCCGCTGCGAAAGTTCACATAGCTGTCGTCCAGGCCGTAAGCCTTGAGCTTTTGCCGGTTGACCACTTCCGAAGTCCAACCGATAGGGCTATTGAGAAACCGCCCCTTGTCCGGTGACTCCGGGTCCTTGAACACATCCTTGTAGCGCGCCAGGTCTTGTACGCTTTTCAAGTCAGGGGCCAGCGGCTTGATACCCTTGGCCGGATCACCCTTGACCACGTACTCCGGCACCCACCAGCCTTCGGTGGCGCCCTTGACCGTATCGCCCAGGCCCACCACCTTGCCTTCCGCCTCGGCCTTGACCCAGACCGGGCTGCGGCCCGCCCACTCTTCACCGATCACCTGAATGTCGTTCTTGGCCAGGGCGGTTTCCAGGGTGATGGTGGTACCGGGCAAGGTGTCGGTGGGCAAGTCGTAGCCCTTCTCGACAATGAACCGCAGTACCTCGGTGATCAGGCTGCCGCTTTCCCAGTTCAGGTCGGCAAAGTGCACCGGCGCCTGGGCGGCCGATACTGGCACTGACGCCATGGACAGGCCCAGGGTCGTCAGCGATGCAGCCAACAGCGTTCTCAATCCTTTCATTCCTTTGCACCTCGCGATATCGCAGCCATCAGCGGACGGCTTTGCTGCTATGCGCGAAGCCTCTCTCGTAGTTAAGTCAACTCAACTGTAGTAGAGGTTCCGGGAGATAAAAGAAGTTCGCCGTGATTGCGCTTACTCACTGGCCTTGAACGTCACCAGTTCGCCCTTGCGCCACTTGGCGGCCTTGCCGGTGACGGCCTTGAGGGTTTTGGTCAGGCCTTCCTGCAGTTGCTGGTGGGCAGCAAATACCAGCATGACGCTGTGGCCTTCCTTGAACACGATGCCTTCGCCCTCGGCCGAAGATACAAAGGCGTAGTCGCCCAGGCCATACACGGTCAACTTGATATCGCGAAACTTGAGTTCAAACTTGCCACCTTCACGGCTGGGCAATACTGCCGCGCGAAAATGATCGCCCACCTTGAGCTCCAGGCGTGGCTTGTCGTCCACGACCAACGCCGCTTCAGTGTCGATCTCGGCGATGTAGATACCTTCCGGGGTCTGTTCGGTAACGTAGACAAAACGAGATTGAAACTGCTTGACCAACTTTGCGCGTAAATCACCCAGCACGAATAACGCGTGCATATCCAGATTACTGACTGCCAAGGAAACGCCCCCACATCGATAAAGCACTGACCGCTTGAGCGGGCAGCACAAAAAAACGGCCGTTACGGCACGAAAGACATACTCGTTAAAAACCTGAAGACAACCATAAGAGCCGTACAGACAGCCGCGGTGGCCCTTGTGCGAGGTCATCCGGCGACACAGCAAATCACAGGTTCAACGACCCGAGAATACGAGTCGAACAACTTCAGAGAATAACCCGATTAAAAACACAGTTTTCCGACACGCATCACAAAAGAAAATACCCGGCCATGGAACCAGGTGCGCGTTGCCGACGACAATACTAAACAGCAACACCGGTCAAAACCAGCCGCTGATATCAACCAGGTCGATCGACAGGAGCTGAGCATGCAACGACGTCAACACGACACTGCGTCTTTTCACACTCATTCATCATGTCCGGACGCACACCAATACTACTGCCTACCCACACCCGATGGGTACTCCCATTCCGTGCTTTATCGAGTGGTGCCGGCCGGA
Organism: Pseudomonas sp. 28 E 9; assembly: GCF_900004785.1. Taxonomy (NCBI): domain Bacteria; kingdom Pseudomonadati; phylum Pseudomonadota; class Gammaproteobacteria; order Pseudomonadales; family Pseudomonadaceae; genus Pseudomonas; species Pseudomonas sp. 28 E 9. The sequence continues at coordinate 141,714 of NZ_CVTK01000042.1, forward strand.
AGAAACTTTTTTCATATCCAGGAAGTGACCAGCGGCAGGATAAAAGGCTTTCGCAGCGATCACAGCAAGGCCTGCGCACTGGCAAAAGCGCTGGAAGCCAACCTGTATGGCCTGCACGGCACACTCGTTTCGTCAGCTGGCTGAGTGTCGTGCACACTTTACTGCACAGCGCCCCTTCAACAACTGCCATACTGACCCGTCCTTGAAGTTTGCCCCCTGCGGGTCAGGTTTCATCAGTGCAGTTACCGCGAAGGGAAGGCTATACGTGACGGAATTTGATATTGGCGAATTTTTTATCCATGGCGATGCGAGGGAAGTGGACGGAGAGTTTCAAGCGGTCATCATCATGCGGGCCAAACCGCCGTTGACCACAGTAACAACGCATCAGGTCGAAAAAGACCGCTGGTTCAAAACTGTCGACGCTGCCGCCATTGCCGGCAAAGACGCCGCCAGGGCCCTGAAAGCCGCCGTGGATTCAGGCGCACTCAATTCGTGACAATCCGATAGAACTCTGGCGCGCCATCCCCCTCACATGCAGAACGATGATCAGCCCGCATGGAGAATATGATGGACACCACGACCCCGACACTTGAAACCCTCTTCGACCAGTTAGGCCTGGATTCCAGTCAGGAAGGCATCGAACGCTTCACCGCCGAGCACCGTCTGCCGGATGACGTGAAACTCGTCGACGCGCCTTTCTGGAGCGAGCAACAGGCGAGCTTCCTCAAGGAACAACTGCATGTCGATGCCGAATGGGCGCCTGCGGTCGATGACCTCAACGCCCTGCTGCATGAGTCTCCTGTCGCTTGATTCAAACGCACTGACCGCACGCCGCTCCTCCCGCAGGAGCGCGCTTGCTGCCTGCCGCTACGCGGATCTGCCCCCTTGCGGCTTGTAGCCCAGGCGTAAACCACCCCAATGCCGCCCCCGAACCATGATCGGCACTGACAGGTCGTGCATCAGCTCGCCGGTATCGCGCGTGTAGGTCTGCAGCAACATGGCTTGTTGATGGCTACCGCACCGCAGGCCGGTACGGTCGTCAAATTTGCGCTTGGTGCGGTTCTGCACCGCGTCCACCTGGGCATCACCGGTCAATGCGTGGGAAAACGCTTTGTTGTGTGTCGGCACGTAGCCCTGGGGCGTACAGGCAATGGCAAACACCAAACCCTCATGAAGCGGCAACAGCGCCTCTTGAATGGCGGGTAATACCTGGTCGGTGTAGGCGTCGAAACGTGTCTTGTATTTGCTCGGGTGGGTATTTGGAATCAGCGTGTAGTTGCGATCGAACAGATCTTCCAGGCTGACCCGGCTGTGCAGCACATCCGCCTCGAACTGTTCGCCAATTCGCCGGGCGCCTTCGCGGGCCAGGTCGTAGATGCGCTGGTGATAGTCATCCAGGCCGACCTGCGCCAGGCGCTCGCTGATAGTTTCCGCCTGCCCTTCCATCTGCACGGCGGCGTCGGCGAGTTGGCGGGTTTGCTGGTCGCTGACCGCCAGGTCGCTGCGCATCTGCTCCACGGCGTGGAACAGGCTGTCGAGTTGAGTGCGGTTGGTGTCGGTGCCCTGGGCGATTTCACTGACCTGCTGTTCCACATCCGCCGCCAGGCCGGCGATGCTCGCCAGGTGTTCGCCGGCATCTTCCACTTGCTCTACACCGGTGTGCAGGTCCGCCGACAGCTGGCGAATCTGCTCCACCACCTGGGCCGTGCGCTGCTGGATGTCGGCGACCATCACCCCGACTTCATCGGTGGCCGTGGCCGTACGTCCGGCGAGGCCGCGCACCTCATCGGCGACCACCGCAAACCCGCGCCCGTGCTCTCCGGCCCGCGCCGCTTCAATCGCCGCGTTCAACGCCAGCAGGTTGGTCTGGCTGGCGATGGACTGGATCACCAGCGTCACGCGCTGGATTTCCTCGCTGCGCTGGCTCAGGGCTTCGATCAGCGTGCGGCTGGCATCGGCACGCTGGCTGAGCTGATGCATGCGGGTGATCGACTGCACCAATACTTCACGGCCTTCGCTGCTGCGCTGACGGGCCTGGCTCGACGCGCCCAGGGCCTGGCGGCTGAGCTGGGAGGTGACCTGTTCGGTGCCGATCATCACCTGCGCGCTGCTGACGATTTGCTGGGAGGCGCTCAACTGCGATTGCAGGCGCGCCGCCAGTTGCTTGACCGAATAGGCCACGCCCGCAGCGGAGAGTGCATTATGGCTGGTGGTATGGGACAGGTCGCGCGCCAGCTCGCCAATCGCATCGCCGGCCGCAGCGTGGGTCACAGAGGGTTTGGGACTTTTCAGGCGGGGCAGCCAGATCACCAGCAAGGCCAGCGGCAGGCACAGGTAGATCGGCCAGCCGGCAAAGGCCAGGCCCAGCAGTAGCAGCACCAGGACAGTACTCTGCGCGAGCGGTATCAGCCAGCCGGGCAGCACCCGCGCCACCGGTTGCGGTGGTAATGCTGCGCCCATCAGAGATCCATCTCCAGCCATTGTCGTTACCCCACTGCTTGTCGTTATTGTGTCTGCATTAAACGCCACTAACAGGCCATTATCCATGGGCCTTTAGTACAGGGGCTTGCAGTAGATCAATAACGGGGGTGTCACGCAAAAACTCTGCGGGGGCCGATGATACGGCCCCCGTGCAACCGCGTCAGGCTTGACGCTGGTGCTTGTCGATCTGCTCGTGGCGCTCTTGCGCTTCGATGCAGTATTTGGTGGTCGGGCTGATCAGCAGGCGTTTGAGGCCGATAGGCTCGCCGCTGTCATCACACCAGCCAAAGGAATCTTCCTTGATGCGTTCCAGGGCACGTTCCAGTTGCGGCAACATGCGCTGGTCGCGGTCGATGGCATTGACCAGCCAGGTGCGCTCTTCTTCCACGGAAGCAGCGTCGGCCGGATCGGCCGGGGTGTCCAGGCTTTCAATGGCGATACGGTTCTGTTCAATGCGCTCGTGGTGTTCCACTTTCATGTCTTGCAGCAACTTCTCGAAAAAAGCGTGCTGTTCGGCATTCATGTAGTCATCCGCCGGCATGGCCAGCAACTTTTCCTTTGTCATTGATTTCTCTATAAAAAATACGTGCATTAAGGCGAATAAGGGAGCGTTCCGGCCGACCTCTGCAGGTCTCGGAAAGGCGCCATCGATTCCAAGCGCCACCCGGCACTCAATTTACGAGGGGCGGCAGTCTAAGGCCGACTTGAAGGCGCAGCAACTGAAATGACAGGCATTTTTTCCCGATCAACCCCCAAAAGCACCAGGACGGGCTTGGCGAACGGTCATCGGAGTGCGTTTATAGCAAGAAATTCAAGTTTATGGAGCTATATAGAAGACAAACGGTTGATAAGGACGGCATAGAACTAAAAATGTGGGAGGGGGCTTGCCCCCGATAGCGGTCAGCCAGACACAGATGTTCAAGCTGACACACCGCTATCGGGGCATAGGTATCTACACAATTTTGGTGCGAGACCGCACCTGTGGCGAGGGAGCTAACGCGTATCTACCTGACACTCCGAGGTCCAAATGTGGGAGGGGGCTTGCCCCCGATGGCGGCCTCAGAGCCGAGCCGGGTGCTGGATCAGCCGAGTACATATCCGTTTCTGCGGTCACGGCTGCTATGGGTTCCGCTTTTACAGCGGCTCACTTTTGAAAAGCGCAAAAGTAAGCAAAACGCTC